>NZ_JBZXYT010000019.1:0-76699 GCF_059391765.1 Brachybacterium sp. SYSU DS0246
CACCGCGCCGCAGCCCCCGGAGCGGCCGGGGGGGGCGGGCGCGGCGCGCGCCCCCCCCCCCCCCCCCCCACCCCCTTGTTGCCCGGCAGGTCCTGTTGCCGCCCGACCTCCTCGCCCGAGGGCCCAGCGCGGCGGCACCGGCGCGCGCGATGTCCGTTGGTGCCTGGATACTCACTGATAGCTTCGCCTGCATGACTCAGGCAAGGGCGCAGGGCGGGTTCGTCGTCGGCATCGATGCAGGCGGGACCCATACCCGGGTGGGATGCTTCGCTCCCGACGGGGCCCTGCTCGGCTTCGCGACCGGCAACGGAGGCAGCCCGGCGCACAACGACGACGCTTTCGAGAACGTCCGCGGCACGATCGCGCGTGCCCTCGGTGCAGGAAACCTGGATGCTGCCGACGCCCTCGCACTCGTCGCCGGGATGGCCGGGCTCGACAGGTACGGGACCGACGGGGAGGCACCCAGCTGGCCCGCCCGCTTCGTCGACATCCCCGCCATGACCTGTCCCCGCGTGACCGTCAACGACGCCGTCATCGCGCACCGAGGCGCACTCGGCGGGGAGGCCGGCATCATCGTGGTCGCAGGAACGGGCTCGATCATCCTCGCGATCACTCCCGACGGCGACGAGGTCGACAGCGGCCACTTCGAGCACTACGCCGGCGCGGCCAGACACCTCGTATACGACGCCATCCAGCGCATCCTGGTCGGCGACGGCGAGCCCGACGATGCGCTCGTCGCCGCTGCTCTGAGCCATTTCGGGGTCGCCGACGTCGATGCCCTGCGGGAGAGGTTCGCCGCCCAGTCCCTCTCGAACCGCAACGAGGCGAAGCGTCAACGTGGCTCCTTCGCGCCGGTGGTCACTGCCCTCGCCTCCCGGTCAGCCCTGGCCGACGCGGCGCTGCACGATCTGGCGGCACGCACGGCCCGCGGGATCCGACTACTCTCCCCATCGGTCAATCCCGTCCCGTCGGCACCGCCGCAATCCTCGGGTGGTGCCGCCCGCGCAGCAGTGGCCTGCACCGGATCACTCGCGACCGACAACGCGTTCCGTGAACGACTTAGAGAGGCTCTGGCCTCTGATCCCCATCGCGCAGCCCGAATCGTGCCCTCCCGGCTGGGGCCGCTGGGCGGAGCGGCGATCATGGCCCTGGAGACCGCCGGGGTGGACCCTGACGACGCCGTGGTCGACCGCCTCGCAGCGCTCCCGGAGTGTGCGGCTGCCTGAGCTGCCGTCCGGGCCGGGAGGAAAGGTCTTCGTGCCCTCAACCGTGATGCTGAGCCGACTGTCTATTCAGCGGAACGCCTTCTTGAAATAGGTCGCCGATTCCTCGTAGCCGATGGACCGGTAGAAACCGCCGGCACGCCGTGTCGCGAGGGCGAGATAGGCGATGTCGAACGTGCCCTGCGCCCAGGACTCGGCAGCGGCCATCAGCTCGCGTCCGCAGCCGGATCCGCGGTGCTCTTCACGGACCATCAGCTCCTCGACCCAGCCGATAGCGCCATCCGCGTGGAAGGCCTCATGGACCAGCGCGTGGACATAGCCGATGACGTCCTCGCCGACGCAAGCCACCAGGATCGCCGCGCGGGGATCGGCGATGATCCCGTGTAGGTTCTCGCCGAATCGCTCGCGCGTCGGCCGGTAGGAGGTGGCCAGCGCGGAGGCCAGAGGCCAGATACCGGGTTCGTCGTCGGGCGTCGCCGGCCGGACGAGCACGTTCGAGCTGTTCATGCCGGCGACGCTACCGGAGCGCCGAAAGCCAGTCTTACCGCGCGAAGTCGAGGACCAGCCGACCGCGCACGCCGCCGGCCTCCAGCCGGCGATGGGCCTCGGCCGCCTCGCCGGCGGGCAGGACGTCGGCGACGCGAAGCGTGAGCACGCCCTGTTCTGCCTGATCACGCAGGGTTTCGAGCTTCTCGCGCTCCTCGGCGACCTCGGCCACCATCACGGGATGAACCCGCAGGTCGCGCTCACCGTTGCCTCGATATCCGCGGAAGGTGGCCACGGAGCCGCCGTCCTTGATGGCGGGCAGAACCTGCTCGTTCTGGATCGCCCCGTCGGCGAGACCGTCGACGCCTTCGGGGTAGAGCTCGCGGATCCGCTCGACGACCTCGTCGCCCCGGGGCACGATGGCGTCGGGCCCGAGGGAGCGCACCAGTTCCTCGTCCTTCTCGGCGGCGTCGGCGATGACGGTCAGTCCGTCGGCCTTGGCGAGCTGGACGAGGTAGCCGCCCAGCGCCCCGGCAGCGCCGGTCACGGCCAGCACCCCGCCGGGCGGGAGGTCGAGCAGGTCCAGCGCGTGGCGCGCCGTCATGCCGTTCATGGGCAGGGTGGCGGCTTCGGCGTCGTTCCCCTCGCGCGGCGCGCGGACGACCGAGCCGACGGGCAGGACGATCTCTTCGCGGTAGGCGCCGTACTCGCCGTGGGGCACGACGATGCCGATGACGCGGTCGCCCTCGGCCAGATCGGTCTCGGTGTCCGGGCCGACCTCGACCACGGAACCAGCGATGTCCATGCCGGGGATGATGCCGGCGATGCCCTGGTCGCTGCCGTCGCGGGGCGGCATGCTGCGCTTGCCGGTGTCGGTGGGGTTGACGGTCGCGGCGGTGACGCGGACCCGCACCTGGCCGGGGCCGAGGTCCTCGGCCGGGACGTCGATCTCGTGGAGGACCTCGGGCCCTCCGTGCTCGGCTACTCCGATGGCTCTCATAAGTCCTGGGTATCACGGGTGCGCGAGGTCGCGCACGGGGCGTGAGGGAAGAGATATCCCGCGGCGACGAGACGGCGCAGGCAACGGGCGGGCGTCACGAGTCAGCGGGCCACGGACCGTCTGGTCCTCGAGCCTGCCCCGTCGGTGCACGAACGGCGTGCCTCAGCTTTCGCCGCGGCGCCCGCTCTGGTGCCGCACCGGCCGGGCGACGCGCGCCGGTCCCGCGGCCCGGCTGGACGTGCCGGTCTCGCGCAGCCGCAGCAGTGCCTCGCGCAGATACGGCATCGCATACTCCACCGCCCCGCGCCCGGCGGGCTGGATCAGCTCTTCCCTGATCAGGCGACTGCGGTGGACGTTCTGGTTGTTCACGTTCAAGCCCATCCGCGCCGCGATCTCCGAGACCTGGGACGGCCCCTCGTCCTCGATCATGGCGTAGAGGTATTCGAGTTTGCGGCCGGTGATGTCGCGCAGCGCCGGGCCGTGGACGTTGTAGATCATCGCGTCGATCGTCGGCTCGCGCGCGCCCTCGACGTCCTCGATCTCGATCACGTCGGCCTCGCCGCTGCGCTGCCACGCGTGCGATCCCACCACCTGCATCAGATAGGGGTAGCCCCGTGAGATCTGCCCGGCGCGCACGGCGGCCTCGGGGGTGATGGACTTCGCGGTGTCCGAGACGGTCAGGCGGATGACTTCGGCCGCGGTTCCCTCGTCCACGCTCCCCACTTCGACCTTGTGGGCACGGCGCAGGAATGTGGTGCGCGGGTGGGCCAGCAGTTCGTCGACCCCGGCGCGGATCCCCGCGGCGACGAAGCCGACGGCGTAGCCGCGTCCGATGAGGTCCTGCATGTGCTGGGCGATCTCGTGGAGCTGGTCGCGGTCGGCGGATTGGACCTCATCAATGCTGACCACGAGCCCGCCACCCTCCTCGGTCAGCAGCTCGGCGAGCCGTTCCAGCAGCCGTCCCAGCGGGACGGCCTCGCCGTCGTAGCGGTCGATGAGCTCGCCACCGGCACCGGCGCGCGCCCCGAAGGCGCCGACGGTCGCGGACGTCGGCCGGATCGACTCGGCCTCGGGATCGATCTCCCGCAACAGGTCCACGGTGCCACCTCGCAGCTCATCGACCATGGACGTCGAGGAGGTGTGCAGGACGATGGTCCGCCAGCCGGCGAGGTCGGCGACGTCGTGCATCTGCGTCAGCAGCACCGTCTTGCCGACGCCCCGGGCGCCCGAGATCAGCACGGAGCGCTCGCCCACCGAGCGGCGGCCGGCGAGGGCCTCACCGAAGTCCTCCAGCGGCGAGCCCTGCATCGCCAGTACGCGCGGGGTGAGCCCGAATCCCGGTGTGAACGGATTGCTGTCCATGCGCGACCTCCCGAATCGTCAAGCGCCACGCTAGCCCATGCGGTTTATGCCCGGTTACACAGTCACGGCTGTTATAAATTGTTATACACGAGTGGCCGGCAGCGATCCGCTTGCCAGAGCCGCAGTCCGTCACCCTCCCCGTCGTCGCCCCTGCCGCGGCGCTCATCGAGGTCGTGGGAGCGACCGCCCCGTCCCCACCCACGCCCGCCTCCAGCAGAGCCTGACAAGCGCGCCAGCATACGATCGTCCCATGGAGCCGACACCTTCCCCCACGCCGTCCTCCGCACCGAGAGCGAGCGCTGCCCCCGCCTCGCCCGGGAGCGAGGGACGCCTCGCCTACATCGACGCCACCGCCGGCATCGCCGGCGACATGCTGCTGGGCGCCTTGGTCGATGCGGGTGCGGACCTCGAGGACGTGCAGCGGGTGCTCGACGCCCTGATCCCGGGTTCGGTGCGTCTGGCGAGCCGCTCCGTGGACCGGGGCGGCCAGCGCGCGGTGAAAGTCGACGTCGACGTGCTGGTCGAGAATCCTCCGCACCGCACGTGGGCGTCGATCCGCGCCCTGCTGGAGGGCGCTCGAGCCCGCGAGGACGTTCCGGGGCGCACGATCGATCTGGCCCTGGATGTGTTCGGGCGCCTGGCCGAGGCCGAGGGGAAGACCCACGGGGTCCCGGCCGACGACGTCCACTTCCACGAGGTCGGCGCCCTGGATTCTCTGGCCGACGTGATCGGCGCCTGTGAGGCGTGGCGGCAGCTGGGCATCACCGAGGGCGCAGGCAGCACGATCGCCGTGGGCAGCGGACGCATCCGTGCAGCGCACGGCGATATCCCGGTGCCGGTGCCGGCCGTGGTGCGGCTCGCGGTGGGGTGGCCGACGGTGGCGGGCGAGATGCTGCCGGCGCGGGGGCACTCCCCCGGGAACGGCCACGATCACGGCCATGGGCACGACCACGAGGGGCATTCCGGGGACTCGCCTGCCGCTCCCCCGGTCCCCGAGCACGTCGCCGGCGGCCCCCACGAGCACGGCGGTCGCCGCGTCCCGCCGGGCGTCGCGCCCGGCATCGGCGAGCTGGCCACCCCCACCGGCGTGGCCCTCGTGCGCGGCCTGGCGTCGACCTCCGGGCCCCAGCCGACGCTGATCAGCGAAGCGGTCGGTATCGGGGCGGGCACGAAGGACACTCCCGGACGTCCCAACGTCGTCCGGGTGCTTGTCGGCAGGCCGGCCTCCGAGCTCCCCGCCCCGGCGACCATCGGCCCCGCAGATGCCCACGACACCCCGACGTCGGCGCTCCAGCTCGAGGCCAACGTCGACGACCTCGATCCGCGGCTGTGGCCCGGCGTGATCGACGACCTGCTCGAGCACGGCGCGCTCGACGCCTGGCTGACCCCCGTCGTCATGAAGCGCGGCCGCCCCGGGGTCACCGTCCATGCCCTGGTCAGGGAGGAAAGCGCCGGGAAGACGGCTGAGCTGATGATGGACCGCACCGGCACGCTCGGGGTGCGCAGACACCGGGTCGAGCGCGTGATCCGCACCCGGGAGTTCACCGAGGTGGAGGTGCGCGGGCAGCGCATCGCGGTGAAGGTCGCCCGCGATGCGGACGGCACCGTGACCCGCCGCGAACCGGAGTTCCGGGACGTCGCCGCGGCCGCTCGGGTGCTGGGGATGAGCGAGCGGGCGATGCTCGATCTGGCACGGGAATCCGCGGCCGGCCTGACGGACGGCGATTCGTGACGGATACTGAGGTGGGACCACCGACGCCCCAGGAGGACACCATGGTTGCCCTGACCGACGTGACCACGAAGGCCATCGACGAAGCGAGGGCGGCCGAGAACGGTCGCCACGCCGAGATTCTCATCAATGACGGTCTGCTCCGCCAGACGGTCATCGCCCTGACCAAGGGCACCGTGCTGCCCGAGCACAACTCCCCGCCGGCCGCGTCCATCCAGGTGCTCGGCGGTGCGCTGCGCGTGACCGGGGACGAGCCGGTGGTTCTGGAGAACGGGATGATCGGGGCGCTCGCGCACCAGCGGCACTCGGTCGAAGCGCTCGAGGACTCGGTGTTCCTGCTGACCGCAGTGGTCAGCGTGCCCGGCACCGACAGCTACGGCGGCCCCGGCTCACGCACCGGCGAGGTGCCCAAGGTCGAGGCCGAACCGCCCAGCGACGCGGAGCAGGCCGCGCAGCTGCGTGAGACTGACCAGCAGACCGGCGGCGGCCGCATCGACGGCTGATCCCTGCCCGCCCGGCACGTCCTGCCCCCGCAGGCCGTACGCGCCTGTACGCCGTACCCGCCCGCACGATCGATCCCGCCGACTACTGGCGCGTCAGCGGGTGCCGTTGCCATATAGCGATCGGCACCCGCCATGTCGCCAGTACCCGGCCACGGTCGCCGGCGCCGGCCGTGTCAGGCGGCCACGCGGGAGTCGTCGCGGATCTGGCCGACCAGCTCCTCGAGCATGTCCTCCAGCGTGACGATGCCGATGACCTCGCCGTTCTCGTCGGTCGCCGCTCCCAGGTGCGCCCCGGAATCCTGCATCACGGTCAGGGCCTGGCGCAGCGGCTCGTCGGCTCCGACGAAGGGCAGGGCGCGGATGCGCTCGGCCGGGATCGGGTCCTCGCGGTGCTCGGCCATCGAGTCGAGCAGGTCCTTGATGTGGACGTAGCCGGTCAGGCGCCCGTCGGCGGACTGCACCGGGAACCGGGAGAAGCCCTCCACAGCGGCGGCCTCGGCGGCCGCCGCGGTGACGCCCTCGGGGAGAGTGGAGACCTTCTCCAGGGGGATGACGAGGTTGACGACGCTACGGGCTTCGAAGGTCAGCGCGCCCAGCAGCAGGGCCTCGTCGTTGTCCTCCAGCAGCCCGCCCTGGCGGGATTCACTGACCATCGCCGCCACCTCGTTGCGCGTGAACACGCTGGTCACCTCCTCCTTCGGGGTGACGCCGAGGATGCGCAGCACCACGTTGCCGATGCCGTTGAGCAGCCACAGGAGAGGCCGCAGCACGGTGACGATGCCCATCAGCAGCGGAGCGAGGATCAGCGCCATCCGCTCCGGGCCGGCCAGGGCGATGTTCTTGGGCACCATCTCGCCGAAGACGACGTGGAGGTAGGTGACCAGGGACAGCGCGATCACGAAGGCGATCGGGTGGGTCAGTGCGCCGGGTACGCCGACCGCCTCGAAGGGCACCTCGAGCAGGTGGGCGATGGCCGGTTCGCTGATGGCGCCGAGAGCCAGGGAGCACACGGTGATGCCCATCTGGGCCCCGGCCATCATCAGCGAAACCTGCTCCATCGCGGAGATGGTGATCCTCGCGGCCCGATTGCCGTCGAGGGCCTTGGGTTCGATCACGGAGCGCCGGGCCGAGATCAGGGCGAACTCGGCGCCGACGAAGAAGGCATTCAGCGCCAGCAGCACGAGGGTGAGGGAGATGCCGAGCCAGGTGCTCATCGGGTCACCTCCTGTGTGCGGTGCCGGGCGACCTTCTCGGGCTCATCGTGCTCCGCGGCTCGGTGTTCCAGGGCGCGGGAATCGACAGCCGGGCCATCCTCGCCCGCGCCGTCGTTCGCCTCGTCGTCCTCGCCCTCGTCCTCGGCAGCCGGTTCGACCTTCACGTGGACCGTCTCGATCCTCAGACCGTCGACCTCGGTGACCTGAATCCGCAGTCGCGCCGGGTCCTCGCCGGGGGCGGGATCGGTGTCCACGACGATCTCGTCGCCGACCTCCGCGAGCCTGCCCAGCTCCAGGGTGACCAGGCCGCCGAGGGTGTCGTAGTCCTCGTGCTCGGGCACCGTGACCCCGAGGCGCTCGGTGGCCTCGTCGGGCCGCATCCGCGCATCGAGATCCCATGAGCCGTCGGGCTCGGGAGTGTCGTCCATCTCCTCGTCGTGCTCGTCGCGCACCTCGCCGACGATCTCCTCGACCAGGTCCTCGAGCGTGATCAGCCCGGCGTAGTCGCCGAACTCATCGACGACCACGGCCATCTGCAGCCCGCCGGAGCGCAGGGTGTCCATGAGGTCGTCCAGCGGGACCGTGTCCGGCACGAACGTCGCGTGGCCCATCACCGCGTCGACGCGGGTGGTGGGGCGTTCATCGAAGGGGACGGCCAGGCCGTGGCGGATGTGCGCCACCCCGACCACCTCGTTCTCGTCGGTCAGCACCGGGAAGCGGGAGTGGCCCGTGGTGCGCGCCAGCTCCAGCAGGTCCACGACGGTGTCGTCGATGTCCAGGGCGTCCATGCGCCCGCGCGGGACCATCGCGTCGTGCGCCCGGCGGTCGCCGAAGGCGAGCGTGCGCTGGACCAGGCTGGCGGTCTCCTCGGCGAGAGCGCCCTCGTCGGCCGATCGCTTGACCAGCACCGAGAGCTCCTCAGCGCTGCGGGCGGAGCCGAGCTCCTCCTGGGGTTCGACGCCGAGCGCCCGGACCACGGCGTTCGCGTTGCCGTTGAACAGCCGGATGGGCAGCGAGAAGATCGTGGTGAACAGGCGCTGGAAGCCGACCACCAGCTTCGCGGTGCGCAGCGGCTCGGCGATCGCGAGGTTCTTGGGGACCAGCTCGCCGAAGATCATGGTCATGCCCGTGGCCAGGACCAGGGCCAGTGCGACCGAGACCGAGCGGGCCCCGACCTCGCTGAGCCCGGCGCCCACCAGGGGCGGGCCGACGAGCTGGGCGATCGCGGGTTCGGCGAGGAAGCCGATCCCGAGGTTGGTGACGGTGATGCCGAGCTGGGCGCCGGAGAGCTGCGTGGAGAGGGTCTTCATCCCCCGCAGAACGCCGACGGCGCGCTTGTCGCCGGCTTCGGCGGCTGCTTCGACGTCGTTGCGGTTGGCGGTGATCAGGGAGAACTCGGCGGCGACGAAACCGCCGCAGGCGATGACGAGCAGCAGCCCGGCGCCGAGCGAGAGGAGAGGACCGATCAGGTCCATCGGCGGATCCCCCCGCGGAAAGTCTGTGTGCTCAGGCCCGAAGGCCTTCGACTGTCACTAGGGGCGTCGCTGGCGGCGCTCATGATCTCCTGGTGCTCCTCGGTTCCGCCCCGGCTCTCGGAGTGGAATGAGGGAATGCTACAACCCGCACGGGCGCGGCGGGAGGGATGTGGAGAGCGAGGTTCGACGCGGAGGGGCGGACGTCGCGCTCACCGGTCGTCGGCCGCGGACCGCGTGCGCTCGTCGGCCCGCTGCCGGACGAAGCTCGCGATCGCTCGCAATTCCACCCCATCGACCGCGTGACCGAGCTGAGGGCGATGCACCTCCTCGAGCCGGGTGTGGGCGCTCATGAACTCCCGTACCTGGTCCACGCGCTGCGGATCGAACAAGGGGTCGAGGCCGCCGTGGCCCCACAGCGCGGGCGGGCGCACCTCGGCGAGCGCGGCATCCCCCGCCATGGGCGCGGGGAACGGCGCTCCGGAGAGCTGGACGATCCAGTCCAGCGCCCGGGGATCGCGGCGCAGCAGCTGCAGGGCGAGCATTGCGCCCTGGGAGAAACCGATGGCACCGACGACGGGGGCGCTCTGCGCGGAGATCCAGGTCTCGACGGCGGCGGCCGACGTCTGCAGCGATTCCGGGCGCTGAGGGTCGATGCTCGCATCCAGCCAGGCGTAGCCCTGGACGTAGCGGTGGATGCCGCGCAGGGAGGCGTAGGTGAACTGGGGCGGCAGGGACGGGGCGAGGCCGGCGAGGTCGTGCTCGTGGCTGCCCAGGCCGTGCAGCAGCAGCACGATCGGGAGGTTCTGCTGCTCGGGCCGCGAGGTGCGCGCCGGCTCAGGAGCGGATGACCACACCACGGCGGAGTCGTCGATGGACTCCGAGATCAGCTCGACCGGAAGGTTCTGCGGCGGGGTGCTCATGCATGCAGGCTAATCACTCGCGCGCTGCGGTCGCGCATGAGGACCGGCTCGAGAGTGGCGTCGGACGGAGAAGTGCCCGAGCGGGTGGCACCGGAGGGATGAGTGCCGAGAGGACGGCACAGGTCTCCGGGCAGGGGCAGACCCGCAGGTTGCGCCTGAGCGCTGGTCGGATGGACGAGGTCCGACCCCTGCGGGTCCGGGCAGCTCGGTGGAATTCGCTGCGGGTCCGTCGATCTGATGTCCCGCCGTGGCGGGTCAGGTCGATGGTCGCCTCAGCGGCGAGCCACCTCACATGTCCGATAAGACTTCATTCTTCGGACCACCTCCTTTCCTGTGTCCACTCAACGTACGACCGCCTCCCTCAGGCACGCAACGGATTATTCGCAGCGCGAAGTCCCTGCGCCGCGGCCCGTCCGAGCCGCGCGTTCTCGGAGGCCGAGGCCCGCGCAGTCCGCCACGATCTGCGGAGCTTCGGCACCTCCGTGAGCCCGGGATCCGCGACCTTGTGGGAATGCCGGATGGTTACCAACAGGTTCACGGATGTCGCGCAGGCCCTCGAAGTCTCGCGCCGCGTCGCTTCGCGTCTGCTACGGCATGTCGGTGGTGAGACCGCTGTGCGGCCGGGTGCTCGGGGGCGGGAACGATACGCGATCGTCGTGCTCGGGGCCGGGAACGGCGGGCGGGCACAGTACGTCATCGTCGCGCTCGGGGGCGGTCGGTGGTGTCGGCGGCTCAAGCGGGTCCTGGGCAGCAGAGAGGGGCGCACCCGGATGGATGCGCCCCGTCTCCGTTCAGGTGTGCTCGCCGATCACGCGAGCGGTGGTGGCCTCAGACCTGCGGGCCGGGCTGCGGCGGAACGCTGGTCCCTGCCGGGCCCGTTCCTGCCGGTCCGCCCTGGCCCGGTCCACCCTGGCCCGGTCCGCCCTGACCCGGTCCACCCTGGCCCGGTCCACCCTGGCCCGGTCCCCCCTGGCCCGGCGCGGGGGAGCCGGCACCGGCGGTGGGCGGGTTCTGCTCGAGCTTCTCGAGCTGGCGAGCGGCGGCGTCGCGGCCGCCGAGGCCGAAGGCGAGCACCGCGGCAGCGGCGGCGCCGATCACCAGGGCACCGAAGGCCATCTCGATGATCGAGTCGGCCACGCCCATGGACTGCAGGCCCATGGCGGTGAACAGGATGATGATCGCCCACTTCACGATGGTCGCGGCCGTGCCCGAGAGCAGCTTCGCCACGATCGTGGCGATGAAGAAGCCGGCGGCGATGATCGCGGCCCCGAACAGGACGCTGCCGCCGAGCTCCAGGATCTCGCTGAGCAGGGCGGTGATCTGCGGGAAGCCCAGCACCTGGGCACCCATCACGGCGAAGAACAGCACCACGGCGATCTCGATGATGCGCAGCACCGCCGGGGTCGCGGAGGTGCCGGGCGAGAGGACCTCGTGCTTCTGCAGCCAGCCGTCGATGCCCGATCCTTCGAGGATCGGACGGAACAGGCCCGTCACGAAGCGGGCGATGAGCACGCCGATTCCCACCAGCGCAGCCGCGGCGATGATGTTCGGGATCGCCGTGAAGACGTCGCTGAGCATCTGCGAGGCCGGATCGGAGATCGAGGCGATCCCGAGGATCTGCAGCGCGGCGATCGACACCACGATCATGATCAGGGCGAACACCACCGAGGCGATGATCTCGGGAACGTTGGCGCCCGAGCTGGGCTGCTGTCCCGGCCGGCCCTGCTGCGGCGGCTGGCCCTGCTGCGGCGGCTGACCCGGCTGGCCTGCCTGTGCGGCGGCGCCCTGGGGCGCGCCCTGCGCCCGGGCCGCGGAGCCGTCGGCGGAGGTGATGCCACCGGTCGCCTTCTGGAAGCCCGCCTGGGCGGTGCCCAGCAGCTTGCCGAAGTCCACGGTGCTCAGTGCCGTCACGATCAGCGCGCGCACGATCTTGGCGATCGTCAGGCCGATGATGAAGACGAAGACCGCGCCGATGATGTCGGGGATGAAGCTGAGGCCCTGCTCCAGCATCGCCGTCACCGGCGAGAGGACCTGGGAGAGCTGGAAGATGCCGAGGATGATGATCAGGCCCAGCAGCCACACGATCATCGAGGCGATCGTGCCCAGGGAATTGCCCAGACCCTCGCCGTTGACACCGGGCCTCCGCAGGGCGGGGATCCTCTGGGTCAGTTTCGCGACGCCGGCCTTGGCCAGCATGGCCAAGATCGCGGTGACGACCAGGATGACGAGGGCGGCAAGGATCTTCAGTCCCAGCCCCGCCCAATCGACGGACGATAAGAAATCCACGGTGTCCTCCGGGAATCGGGATGCAGTAGTGCACATCGACCGCGACCGGCGAGCAGGTCACCGGTCCCGAATCGATCGAAGAATCCTCACGGGCTCTTCACAGGTAGCATGGGGCATCCTGAGAGGTTCGTCCATCATCGCAGGTCACGGCGGCCCCTGCGTGTCGTCCTTCACACCGGGCGTTCAGGCTCCCGGGTCGGTGAACTCCTGATCGAACTCGGTGGTGTCGGGGTCTGACGCCACCGTGTCGGCGTCGGAGCCGGCCAGCTGACTGGTCTCGTCGGGCCCGTCGCCGTCGGTGACCATCTCGTCGCCCTCGCGGTTGCCCTGCTCGGCCGCCGCGTACTCCTCGAGCCCGCGGTCCTGGGTGGCGTCGTAGCGGAAGCCGTCCGTGTTGCGCGAATCCCCGCCCTCGGCGGCGACCCGGTCGGTCTCCAGGGCGTCGTCGATGCTGGGCTCGCCGGGCGCCTCGTCGCCCGCCCGGGCGTATTCGTCCTGGCTCGTCTCGACGGTCTCCTCGAGCTCGAGATCCTCGTCCGGGTCCACAGCGATGTTCTCGGCCGTCTCCTGCCCCGGGTCCAGGGCAGCGTCCTCCGCTGCGTCCTGGGCGGGGTCGACGGGGGCATCGTCCTCGGCCGGGTCCGCCGCGGGTTCCAGAGCGGGATCCTGGGTCGGCCCCAGCGCCGGGTCCTGCTCGGGGTCGACGGCGGGGTCGGGGTCCGGGGCGGTGGCCGGATCCTGCGTCGGGTCGGGGGTGAAGTCACCGGTCTGGGTCATGGGATGCCTCCTGGGCTGTCAGGGCTGACGGGGCCACGATGCTGGGCGGAGCGAGCCGGCCGACCTCGACGGAGCGACCCGGCCGGACTCGATGGGGCGACAGGCTACGTCGAGGCCGCCCGGGAGTGCACCCGAGCGGCCTCGGTCAGGCGGAGCGGACGAGCAGACCGCGCGGTCATGCAGACCCGCGGCCTTCGCGGCGCCCGGCTCAGCTGAGCGCGTCGACGATGGCCTTGTTGAACGCGTCCAGGTCATCCGGCGTGCGGGAGGTGATCAGCCGGAAGCCCTTGGACTCATCGACCACGACCTCCTGGTCGCTCCAGTTGCCGCCGGCGTTGACCAGGTCGGTGCGAATGGTCGGGACCGAGGTGACGTCGCGGCCCTCGACCAGGCCGGTGTCCACCAGCAGCCAGGGGGCGTGGCAGATCGCGGCGACGGGCTTGCCGTCGGAGGCGAACGAGCGCACCAGGGACTGGGCGGTCTCGTCGGTGCGCACGGTGTCGCCGTTGATCGTGCCGCCGGGCAGCACGATCGCGTCGAAGTCGGAGGCGTTGACGGAGTCCGTGGTGGCGTCGACGGGGACCTCCGGGCCGAATTCCTTGTCGGCCTTCATGGTGGTCACGGCGCCCTGCTTCGGCGCGGCCACGGTCACCTCGGCGCCGGCCTCCCGCAGAGCGTCCAGCGGGCGCTGGAGCTCATCGGCCTCGGTACCGAAGTTGCTGGTCAGGATAAGGACCTTACGGCCGTTCAGGGCAGTGCTCATGGTGCTGTCCTTCCCTCGTGCTTCCCGAAATGTCGCGGCGGCGAGGGCCCGGCAACCGGCTCCCTGCGGAGTTCTGCCGCGCCGGGTCCGCCTCGGGATCGACCGTAGCAAAATGCCCCTCCAGCGCCCCGACCGATCGGACGAGCGTGAGGCGCCGCCACGACGGGATGCCGCAGCGCTCAGCCTCTCCGTGCTCTCAGCCTCTCCGTGCTCAGCCTCTCCGTGCTCTGAGGTCCCCCGGCCCTGAGGTGGTCTCAGGTACGCCAGCCCTGAACTGCGGCCCCGGAGCCCGCGACCTCAGGTTCCGCAGAAAGTCATGAAATCCGCGCCGCCGTCGCCGGGGCCTTCCAGCTCCTCGAGGCCCGCGCGACGATCGAAGGGCCGACGGACGGCCTCCAGCAGGGTCCGCACCGGGTCGAGGTCACCCAGGTGCGCGGCACGCAGCGCCGAGTCCAGATGCACGTTGCGGGGGATGTAGACGGGGTTGTGCTGTTCCATCGCCGCGCGGGCGGCATCGGCCGCCTCCCCGCTGCCCCGCAGCTCCAGCAGGCGCCGGTGCCAGTCCTCGAAGGGCGCCCGGTCCTGGAACAGCTCCGCCGCGCGGCCGTCGGTGAGTGCGCGGAAGAAGCCGGTGTGGTCCACGTGCTGCTGCTCGAGCAGCGTGAACAGGTCCGCACCGAGGGCACGGACCACATCGGGCGGGGCCGCAGCCGGGATGCCGAGCTTGGCAGCGAGGCCGCGGGCGTAGGCGTCGAGGTAGTGGGGCTCGAACCGCTCGAGCACGGCGGTGGCGGCCTCGACCGCGGCGTTCGGGTTCTCCGGATCGATGAGCGGGACCAGGGTCTCGGCGAAGCGAGAGAGGTTCCACAGGGCGATGCCGGGCTGATTGGCGTAGGCGTACCGGCCGCCCCGGTCGATCGAGCTGAACACGGCGCCGCGGCGATGCTCGTCGAGGAAGGCGCAGGGGCCGTAGTCGATGCCCTCGCCGGACAGCGCCATGTTGTCGGTGTTCATCACGCCGTGGACGAAGCCGGTCAGCATCCATTGCGCGACCAGCTCGGCCTGGGCCCCTGCCACGTGCTCGAGGAGTGCGAGCACCGGGTTCTCGGCGTCGCGGGCGGCAGGGTGGTGGCGATCGATGGTGTGCTCGGCGAGCGCCCGGCGCACGTCGAGGTCGTGGTGCCAGGTGGCGAACTCGAACGTGCCCACGCGCAGATGGCTCGCGGCCACGCGCACCAGCATCGCCCCCGGCTCGGGGGTGACGCCCTGGCGGGGCGCGATGGACTCTCCGGTGGTGAGCACGGCGAGCGCGCGCGTGGTGGGAAGGCCCAGGGCGTGGAGGGATTCGCCGACGACGGCCTCGCGGAGCATCGGGCCGAGCGGGGCCTTGCCGTCCCCGGCGCGCGCGAAGGGCGTGGGTCCGGAGCCCTTGAGATGGAGGTCCCGGCGCCTGCCCGAAGCATCGAGGACGTCGCCGAGCAGCACGGCGCGGCCGTCTCCCAGCTGCGGGTTCGGGGAGCCGAACTGATGACCGGCGTAGGCCTGGGCGGTGGTGAAGGGATGCTCGGGAGCCGGCGCACCGGCGGGCAGGGGCCTTCCGGCCTCATCGAGCTGCCCGGTCAGCAGCCCGATCCCCGCCTCGCCGCGCAGCCAGGCCGGGTCATAGCCGAGGTCTGCGGCGAGGTCCTCGTTCACCCAGGCGATCTCCGGTGACGGCGGCGCCTGCGCCTGCCACGGGACCGACAGGGCGGGCACCGCGGCGGCATAGGCCTGGTGCAGCTGCGGGCCGCGGGGCTGCACGGGCTCCGTGCTCTCCATGCCATCGCCTCCTCCCGGTCGACGTCCCCGGCCACGCTACCGCTCCCACCCCCGGCCTTGACAGGAGGGTGATCGAGCGGCGAGGCTTGCCGAACCATTCTGAAACCCGGTTTCACAAGCCTCGCCGGGCCCTCGTCGCAGCCCCGCCCTCGCCGGCGTCGGACCGCGGACGGGTCGGATCACCGAAGGGACGCCGCATGGCACATGCCGACCGCGCCGCGCTCGCGGTGCGCCAGGCCAATTCGCGCGAGTGCCTGCTCGCCCTGCGCGAGGCCGCCGCCCCGCTCGCGCTGGCCGATATCGCCTCCCGCACGGGCCTGTCCCGCCCCACGGTCGCCAGCGTCCTGCAGGAGCTCGAGGGCGCGGGGTCCGTGCAGCCGGCTGCCCCGGCCGAGCCCGGCCAGCCCGGCCGGCCCGCGCGCCGCTATGCCTTCCGGCCGGCCGCCGCGACCGCCGCCGCGGTCGACATCGGCTCGCACTCGGTCCGCTGCCTGCTGGCAGACGCCTCCGGTCAGATCCTCATGGAGCGCACGGTGGCCGCCGAGGACGGCTCGCGCCTGCCGGCCGCGGTCGAGGCGATCCGTTCTACCGGCCACCGCCCCAGCTCGGTCGCGGTCGCCGTCCCCGGCATCCTCGCCGCCGACGGCCGCCTCGCGCAGAGCCTCGCCCTGCCCGACCTCGTCGGCATCGACGTCGCCGACGAACTCGAACAGCAGCTGGAGTGCCCGGTGGTGGTCGAGAACGACATCAAGCTCGCCGCGTATGCGGAACGGCATCTCGGCCCGCCGGCGGACAGCATCGCCTTCGTCCAGATCGGGCATCGCATCTCGGTGGCGCTGATCGTCGAGGGAGTGATCCTCCAGGGCAGCCATCGGCTGGCCGGCGAGCTCGGGATCCAGCGGGGCATGCGCTGGACCGAGAGCTCCCGCCGCGGCCGGCTGACCTGGTCCACCGGTGAGGACGCACGGCCCCTGTTCGAGCGCGCCGCGGCGGGAGATGCCGCCGCGGAGCAGGAGATCGACGCCTTCTGCGCCGAGATCGCCCCTCGACTGGTGACCGTTCTGCTCTCGATCGACCCCGAGCTGGTCGTCGTCGGCGGCGGCGTCTCCCGTGCCGGGAACACCCTGCTCGACCCCCTCCGCCGCCACATCCACCACCTGCTCATGGCGCCGGAGCAGCCCGACGTGGTCGCCGCGCGCCTGACCACCGACGGCTCCCTGGTGGGAGCGCTCGGGCGGGCCTTCGAGCACGGCTCGACGCGCCTGGTGGGGGTGCCCGACGTGCCGCCCCCGTGGACCCGCTTCCTCGCCCCAGCTCCTGACACAGCTCTCGCCTCTGCTCCCGCCCCTGCCCCTGCCCCTGCCCCTGCCCCTGTCCCTGTCCCGACAGAAGGATGACTCCGTGACCTCTGATCTCACCCTCGGCTTCAGCTCCTACAGCTTCCACGCGAAACTCAGCACCGGGGAGATGACCCTGCCCCAGGTGATCGACTGGGTCGCCGCGAGCGACGGCGAGCACCTGGAGCTGGCCGCGCTCAGCGACGCCGCAGACTCCCCCATCCCGAGCATCGGGTACGACGGGGCCGCCGTGGATCGGATCCGCTCCACCGCGGACGGCGCGGGCGTGACGCTGTCCACCCTGGCGATCGGCGCCGACTTCGTCACCGAGGATCCGGCCGAGCTCGCCACCCGCGTCGCCCGGGTGAAGGCCTACGTCGACCTCGCCGACCGTCTCGGCATCCGCCAGCTGCGCCACGACGTCGCCCCGCACGCCCCGGTTCCGGGCGACGACACGCCCGTCTTCGAGCGGGCTCTCCCCTCGATCGTGGCCGCGAGCAAGGAGATCGCGCAGTACGCCGCGACCAAGGGCATCACCACCAGCCTCGAGAACCACGGCTTCTTCGTGCAGGCCGCCGACCGGGTGCGCCGGATCATCCACGCCGTCGACGAGCCCAACTTCCGCACCACGCTGGATGTGGGCAACTTCGTGTGCGTCGACGAGGCTCCCGAGGTCTCCGTCGCCCAGAACCTGCCCTACGCGATGGTCGTCCACTTCAAGGACTTCTACATCCGCCCGGCCGATGCCGATCCCGGCGAGGGCTGGTTCCGCAGCCGCGGCGGCAAGCACCTGCGCGGAGCCGTCGTCGGCAACGGCGACCTCGACCTGCCCGCCATCGCGCGCGCCATCAAGGACTCCGACTACCGCGGCTACGCCTCGATCGAGTTCGAGGGCTGGGAGGACTGCCTGCTCGGCGCCTCCCGCGGGCTCGCCACTGCCCGTCGGCTGCTCGAGAACGCCTGACCTCCTCCCACCCCGCACCACTCATCGGCCCCGGCCAGAAGGACCACCCCACCATGACGAAGTTCCGCATCGGCGTGATCGGCGCCGGCAGCATCGCTCGCTTCCATCTCGACGCGTACGCCGCGAACCCGGACGTCGAACTGATCGCGATCAGCGACGTGAACCTCGAACGCGCTCGCTCCGTCGCCGACCGCTACGGCGCCCCGCGCGCCTACGCCGACCCCCACGAGCTCCTGGCCGACGCCGAGATCGACGGCGTGAGCATCTGCACCTGGAACAACTCCCACGCCACCTGGGCCATCGCCGCGATCGAGGCCGGCAAGCACGTGCTGGTGGAGAAGCCCATCGCCCGCACCCTCGCCGAGGCACTGGAGATCCAGAAGGCCGTCGAGGCCTCCGACCGGGTGGTGCAGGTGGGCTTCGTGCGTCGCCACTCCCCCAACTGCCAGGTGCTGAAGTCCTTCATCGACGCCGGCGAACTGGGCGAGATCTACTACGCCAAGGCCAGCTGCATCCGCCGCATGGGCAACCCCGGCGGCTGGTTCGCGGACAAGGAGATCGCAGGCGGCGGCCCGCTGCTGGACATCGGCATCCACGTGCTGGACCTGTGCTGGTACCTCATGGGCAGCCCCAAGGCGGTCTCCGTCAGCGGCAACACCTACGACCACCTGGGCAACCGGGCCAACATCACCACGATGCCGCGCTACCAGGTCTCCGACTACGACCCGACGAAGAACAGCGTCGAGGACATGGCCAACGCCGTGATCCGCTTCGAGAACGGCTCCTCGCTGCTGCTGGACTGCTCCTACTCGCTGCACGCCACCAAGGACTCCCTGGACGTGTCCGTCTACGGCGACAAGGGCGGCGCCGATCTGGAGCCGGATCTGCACATCGCCACCGAGATGCACGACTCGGTGGTCAACATCGCCCCGCAGATCTCCTCGGGCACGTTCGAGATGGGCCCGGGCTTCGCCCACGAGATCGCGAACTTCGTCGATGCCGGCCTGGGCCGCGCCGAGAGCGTCGCCCCCGCGTGGCACGGCGTGGAGATCGTGCGGATCCTGGAGGCGATCTACGAGTCCGCGCAGTCCGGCCGGGAGGTCTCGCTGGTCTGAGCCGGATTCCGTCGGGTCCCGGCGCACCTGAAGGAGGGCGCCGAGCGGCAGCTGCCGCTCGGTGCCCTCTCTCGTGGCCCGTGCGACGCCCCGACCTCATGAGCGGGCCTGCGCCCAGCCGTTGACAATGTGACCTGCGACACGGAACCTGAGGAGGTGCGGCTCGTCCCCGACGTGACGGAGCGTCGGGAGGCCGCCCACCGGCAAGGAGGCCGTTCATGTCCACCAATCGCGCTGTCGCCTACCAGGGACCCGGCAAGGTCGAGGTCATCGACACCGAGTACCCCACCTTCGAGCTGAAGGACGGGCCCGGGGTCAACCCCGACAACGTCGGCCGCCAGCTCCCCCATGCGGCGATCCTCAAAGTCGTCACCACCAATATCTGCGGCTCCGATCAGCACATGGTCCGCGGCCGGACCACCGCCCCGGAAGGCCTGGTGCTGGGCCACGAGATCACCGGTGAGGTCGTCGAGACCGGGCCCGGCGTGGAGTTCATCCAGAAGGGCGACCTGGTCTCGGTCCCCTTCAACATCTCCTGCGGGCGCTGCGTGATGTGCAAGACCCAGCGCACCGAGATCTGCCTGAACGTCAATCCCGACCGGCCCGGCAGCGCCTACGGGTATGTCGACATGGGCGGCTGGGTCGGCGGCCAGGCGGAGTACGCACTGGTTCCCTATGCCGACTGGAACCTGCTGAGGTTCCCCGACAAGGACCAGGCGATGGAGAAGATCCTCGACCTGACGATGCTCTCGGACATCTTCCCCACCGGATACCACGGTGCCGTCACCGCCGGCGTCGGCCCGGGTTCGAGCGTGTACATCGCCGGCGCGGGCCCCGTCGGCACCGCAGCGGCCGTCGGTGCCCAGCTGCTCGGGGCGGCGGTCGTGATCGTCGCCGACATGAACGCGGAGCGCCTGGCCAATGCCGCCTCGTTCGGCTGCGAGACCATCGACGTCTCCTCCGAGGATCCGCGCGAGGGGATCGCCCGCATCCTCGGCCGGGAGGAGGTCGATGCGGGAGTGGACGCCGTGGGATTCGAGGCCCGCGGCCACGGCAAGGACGCCGGCGAGGCCCCGGCGACCGTGCTGAACACACTGATGAATGTGACCCGTGCCGGTGGCAGGCTCGGCATCCCGGGACTGTATGTCACGGGCGACCCCGGCGGCGTGGACGAGGCGGCCCAGGAGGGCTCGCTCTCGCTGCGGCTCGGGCTCGGCTGGGCCAAGGCGCTGTCCTTCACCACCGGCCAGTGCCCGGTGATGAAGTACCACCGTCAGCTCATGGAGGCGATCCTGCACGAGAAGGTGACGATCGCCGACGCCGTCAAGGCCACCGCGATCTCACTGGACGACGCCCCCAAGGGGTACGCCGACTTCGACGCGGGCGCGGCCCGGAAGTACGTCATCGATCCGCACGGGGTCACCGGGAAGGTCGAGTCGATCTGAGGAGTCTTGGGAAGAAGGTCGAGCTGACGTGGGCGGATCGGACTGAAGCGTCGAAAGAGGTTCACCCGCAGTCCACTCGGCGGGGCGACCACGCTCGCTAGCCTCTCGCCATGCCCTCCCCCGAGTCGTACGACGCCCCGCTGCCCTCGTCCCCCGCGTCCTCGTCCCCCGCGTCCTCGTCGGCCCCGTCGTCGAGCGGCCGGTCCTCGCTGGCTCCGTCCTCGCTGCCTCGGTCCTCACGCGCCGGCTCCTCGGCCGTCACGGCGAGGCCGCTCGGCCGCCGCACGGTGCTCGGCGCCGCCGCGGTGTCCGCCGGGGCGGCCGGCTTGGCCTCCGCGAGCCTGACCACGGTCCGAGCCGACGCGGCGGGCCCCGCGCTGCCCGCGACCGGGGCGGGGGCGGAGGGACCGGCCGACGGGGAGTCGCAGGTGTTCGCCGCTTTCCTCACCGACGTGCACATCGACTCGATCCCCCAGCAGCAGGAGGAGCACCTGCGCCTCGTGCTCGAGGACATCCGTGCCTCCGGCGCCCCGCTGCTGCTGCACGGGGGCGACCTCACCGAGTTCGGATCGAGCGGCGAGTACGAGACCTACCAGGACCTCCTGGGCCCTGACGCCGCCGAGATCACGCAGCACGTCGCGGGCAACCACGAGCTGCGCTGGGACCCGTCGGCCGGTCAGGAGTACCGCCGGCGGTTCCACGAGGGCTCACGCTCCTTCGATCATCTCGGCGTGCACGGGATCATGCTCGAGGCGGGCGCGCCCCTGCAGGAGGAGGCCCACGTCGATCCCGCCGCCCTGGCGTGGCTGCGCGAGGACCTGCAGGCCGCCGGCACGATGCCCAGCATCCTGGTGATGCACTGGCCGCCGGGGGCCGACGACCACTACGTGCGGGCCGGCGATCAGCTGCTCTCGGTGCTCGCCGAGCACCCGGTGCGCCTGGTCCTGGCCGGGCACGTCCACCGCGAGGCCACGGTCACCGACAACGGGACGGTGCTGATCACCGGCCGTGCCATCAAGAACGAGCCCGTCCACTACCTGCTCACGCTGCGCGGCGGTCCCGAGCCGGAAGCGCGCGAGATGCTCGTCGAGGCGATCACCCAGCCGGCTCCCGGGGCGGAGGGGGATCGCACCGTGGAGGAGATCGCGTCCATCCCGCTCCACCTCGGCACCGCCCGTGAGTCCGACGCCTTCCTGCAGGACGTCTCGGTGCATGTCTCCGGCGACACCGCACAGGTCACCGCGCGCCTCGGAGCCCCACACTCGCTCACCGCGGCGCGAGCACAGCTGCGCGACCAGTCCGTGTACGGCTCGGTCGCCGAAGGCACCTGGAGCGAGCTCGAGCTGCGCGGCCGGCGCGTGCGCGGCGAACTCGACCTCTCGCAGACCCTGCCGGGCCGCTGCACGATGCGGGTGCGCGGTGTGGACGAGGCCGGTGGGCTGTGGGAGGCCTCCGCACCCTTCTCCGTGGAGGGCGGGTCGGTCACCGAGGTGGACGCCCTGGAGCTGGACGGTGCCGTCAGCGGCGCGATCCTGCCGGTGGGCGAGGACTCTGCGCTGGTCGCGACCGGCTCCGGCACCGTCGCTCGTCTGTCTCTGGACCGCTCGCGCCTGAGCACTGACTGGTCTGTCGGCGTCGGCGGGGTCCACCGCGGCATGGCGCTGTCGGCCGACGGGTCCGTCCTGCACGTGCCCAGCGCGGACCATCACCTGTACGCGCTCTCGGTCACCGACGGCACGGAGCTCTGGCGCGCCGACCTGGGCCTCCCCGTGGTCTCCACCCCGCTGGCCACCGCGGTCGACGGCGCTGCGGCGGTGTTCGTCAGCGCCGGTGACCGGCTCGCCCGCCTGGCGGCGGACGGGAGCACGGTGTGGTCGACCGCGATCCCTCAGCAGTCCAGCGGCCGCCCCGCACTGGTCGGTGACCGCCTCGTGCTCGGCGCTGGCGACGGCACTGCCCGCTGCTACAGCGCCCGGACCGGCGCGGAGATCTGGAGCGCGGAGCTGACCACCCGCACCACCCCGTATCAGCGCCTCCTCTACGGCCCGTGGAACTGCACGGTGCTGGCCGTGGACGAGAGCACCGTCGTGCTCGGGACCGTGACCGACCTGTTCGCGCTCGACGCGGCCACGGGCGAGCAGCGGTGGCGCACGGCCGCCGGTGCCATGTACTCGGCCCCGCAGCTGCTGGAGGACGGACGCATCCTCGCCGTCCAGGAACGCAAGGAACCGTTGTTGATCGACGCGGCCGACGGAGCGGCGACGCCGCTGGATCGGGCGCTGCAGATCTCGCTGGACGCCGATCCGATCCCGGGCCCGTCGGCGGGCACGTGGCTGCAGGTCAGCTTCAGCGCCGTGCTCTCGCTCCTGGACACCGCGGCCGGTACGGTGACGCCGCTGCGCCAGGTGGGCCCCGACCGGGTCCTGGCCGCCCCCGCACTGCTGGAGGGCCATGGAGTCGTGCTGGTCGGGGACCAGGCAGGCGTCGTGCGGGCGCTCGATGTCCTCGACGTCTCGGCCGTGTGAGCGGCGCGCCCTGAGGCGCCGCCGAGCGCGTAGGGTCACCGTATGAGCGAACGCAGCACCTATCTCCTCGTGGACGGCGAGAACATCGATGCGACCCTCGGTGTCTCCGTCCTGGGGCGTCGCCCCCAGCCCGAGGAGCGGCCGCGGTGGAACAAGCTGCTCCACCACGCCGAGGTCACCTGGGACCAGCCCGCCAAGGGCCTGTTCTTCCTCGCCGTCGGCGACAGCCTGCCCTCGGGGTTCGTCCAGGCGCTGATCGCGCTGGGATACAAGGCGGTTCCGCTGCGCGGGGACGGCAAGGTCGTCGACATCGCGATCCAGCGCACCGCCGAGGCGCTCCAGGACCGTCCGGCCGACGTCATGCTGGTCAGCCACGACAACGACTTCACCCCGCAGATGGAGAACCTGGCCGCGACGCCGGATCGCCGCACGGCGATCATCGGTTTCGGCGAGTTCATGGCCACCGGCCTGCGGGAGATCCCCGGCATCGAGTTCCACGACCTCGAGTACGACGTCGGCGCGTTCACCAGCCGCCTGCCCCGCGTGCGGATCATCGACATCGACGAGTTCGATCCGCTCGAGTTCATCTGAGCCCGGGCCCGGCACCACCGGGTGCTCTCAGCCGGCTCCGTCCAGTCGAGCGAACTGGTCCGTGGACAGGGGCAGGCCGACGCCCTCCAGCGCCGCCTCGAGCTGTTCCAGCCGACTGCCGCCCAGGATCGGCCGGATGCCGCGGTGGACGAGCCAGGCCAGCACGACCTGCCCACGGCTGGCTCCTGCGTCGGCGGCCACCTCGTCCAGCGCGGCGAGGCGCCGTGCGCTGCCGAGATGCTCGTAGGCCTCCGGGATCGGTTTCGCCGGATTGTCGTATGCCCCGCCGAGCAGCGTGGTGTACCCCCAGACCTCCATCCGGTGCTCGGCGGCGATGTCCATCTGCTCCTCCCCGAGCACACCGAAGGGGTGGATGTTCCCCTCCGGCAGGAGACCCGGGCGGGGTCGGAGATAGCTCGCGTGCAGCTGCAGCGCGTCGACAGGTTTCATGCCCTGGGCGAGCGCTCGCGCCCGGGCACGCTCGACCCGCCAGGCGGGGTGGTTGGAGGCGCCGACGCGACGGACCGACCCGTCGGCCATCAGCTCGCCGAGCGCGTCGACGCTCTCCTCGAGGGGGACGGAGCGGTCCTCCTGGTGCAGCCACAGCAGGTCGACGTGGTCGACCCCGAGACGCTCGAGGCTGCCGGCGAACGCGTCATGGATCGCGCGTCGGCTCAGCCCGGCACGGTGCCGCGGCCAGGAGCCTGCCCACAGCGGTTCGGCGCCGACCTTGGTCGACAGGCGCACGCGTTCGCGCACGCCGGGTCGCGCGGCCAGCCAGCGGCCGAGAACGTGCTCGCTCGCGCCGCCGCGTCCGTCCGGCGAGTCCCAGAAGGCGTAGCAGTCCGCCGTGTCGATCCATTCGCCGCCCTGCTCGACGAACCGGTCCAGCAGGGCGAAGGATTCCTCGTCGCCCACTCGGGTGCCGAAGGCCATGGCTCCGAGGACCAGCGGGGAGACGGGGCGAGCGGAGGGGGTGGGGTGCATGTGATCGGTTGCAGGGTTCATGGCAGGACCACACACCCTGGAGCGCGCTCCGGGTCAAGGGCTACTGTGTGCGGCATGAGGACGTACTCCACGGCGGAGGCCGCCGAGCGCAGCGGGTTCTCGATCGACACACTGCGCTATTACGAGCGCGAGGGCATCCTCCCTCCCGTCGCGCGCACCCCGGCAGGGCATCGCGCCTACGACGACGGGGATCTCGCCACGCTGGATTTCCTGCACTGCCTGCGCGACTCCGGGATGCCGATCGAGAGGCTACGCCGTTACGGGGAGCTGTGCCGCGACCCCGCCACCTTTCCCGAGCGGATCGCGCTGCTGCGTGAGCACCAGGCATCGCTCGCGGAGCAGGCCCTGCAGCTTGAGCGGTGGCGCACCCGTCTCGAGGAGAAGCTGCAGTGGTACGAGGAGCAGCCGCAGAGCCACGTCAGCAGCGACGCCGGGAGCGCCTGACGAGTTCGGACCTCAGACGGGCACGCTCACTCCCGCCAGCTGCTCGAGCTGCTCCCAGATCGCATCGGCGAGCTGCGGATCGGGGGCAGCGGTGTGAGCCGCCGGGGTCCCCAGCACCGGGAGGCCGCGAAAGCTCCCCGCAGGCCCGTAGTACTGCCCGCCCGCCGCCTCCGGGTCGGCCAGCGCGCGCACTCCCGACCAGGCCGCCGTGTCCTTCCCCTGTGCCCAGGGGGTGAGCGGGTTGCGCTGGTAGCTCACCGAGGAGTCCCGGATCCCCGCGCGCTCTGGTGTCTTGGCATCGACGCCCACCCCGGGCTTGGTGACGATCGAGGCCACGGGCAGCTCCGCGGCCCGAAGTCGCCGGTCCAGCTCGAAGGCGAACACCTCGGTGAGTGTCTTGGCCTTGGTGTAGGCCGCGATGCCCACCCGCGGCGCGGTGCGCGGTGCCGAGACATCCATGGGGAACCTCGTGACGAAACCGGTCGAGGCGTGCACGATGCGCGGGAAGCGATCGGCCGAGGCTCCCTGCCGCACCAGCGCAGGCAGCAGACCCGCGACCAGGGCGAGGTTCGCGACCGTGTGCGCGCCGGTCATCAGCGGCAGCCCGTCCTGCGTCGTGGCGCCGACGGAGAGCTGCATCGGCCCTCCGTTGAGGAAGATCCCGTCCAGGCGCGGCAGCGACGCGAGCTGCTCGGCCCCCTCGGCCACGGATGCCAGGGACGTGAGATCGACGGCGATGGGGTGCGTCGCCGCGTGCGGAGCCCGGGCGCGGATCGCCGCCGCGGCCACGTCGAGCTTGGCGCGCGACCGGGAGGCTAATACGACCTCGGCGCCCGCCGCCGCGAGCTGCTCGGCGGCGAAGTAGCCGATGCCGCCGGTCGCCCCGGTGATGGCGTAGGTGCGACCGCTGAGGTCCGGAAGGTGTGTGGGGTACCAGGGCATGGGAGCTCCTCGATTCGGATAGTTGATCCGCTTCAGCGTACCCCACAAACGGATGGGCTATCCGCATCGCGTAGGATGCCTGCATGCCTGCACTGCGATCGGATGCCGCGAGGTCACGCGCCAAGATTCTGGAAGCCGCCCGCGGCTGCCCCCTCGACGATCTGCGCCTGAACGAGGTCGCGCGAGCCGCGGGAGTCGGGGTGGGGACGGTCTACCGGCACTTCCCCACCGTGACGGCACTCATCGAGGCGCTCTCGTTCGATGCCCTGGAGCAGACCGTGGACCTGGCCCGTACAGCAGCCGAGGAGCCCGACGCCGGCCGGGGATTCGTACGGTTCCTCCGCGGCGCGGTGCGGACGCAGCTTGAACACGAGGGGCTCCAGCAGATGTGGTTCGCGGACGACGTCTCCGCGGAGGCGCGAGCACTGCGCGCGGAGCTCTTCGACCGTGCCGGCGCGCTGCTCGACGCCGCCGTCGCCGCCGGTGCGGTCCGCCCCGACCTCTCGATCGGCCAGGTCCAGCGGCTGGTCTGCGGCGTGGAACATGCCGTCCGACTCGGGAACGGCCAGGACCAGGATCTCCTGCTCGACATCATGCTCTCCGGACTGGCACCCCCACGGAACGATCGCCCCGCGCCGTGAGCACCCTGAGGCCCGCGAGACTCGCCAGATCCGTGGGAGCCGTGAGGTGCGGTGAGGCCCGCGCGCTCCATGAGGCCCGTGAGGCCCGCGAGATCCGCGAGATCCGTGAGCCTGTTGGAATCGCGCGCGCTAAGCAACAGGGTCGCGGATCCAGCGATAGGGGCGGGACACTATGCGGGTGGGGACCGTCCGCCGGTGGGGCGTCTGCGGATGGGGCCCGTCCACGTGTGGGAGCAGTACATGTGGGGCCGCCCGCGGATGGCCCGCGGGTGCGGCTGCCCCCGGACGCGAAAATCCCCGGCCCACCTGGGTGAACCGGGGAAATTCCTGCGGTGCGCGAGGGGGGACTTGAACCCCCACGCTCTTCCGAGCACACGGACCTGAACCGTGCGCGTCTACCAATTCCGCCACTCGCGCGTGCCTTCGGCACCGGGGATCACTCACCGAGACCGAAGATTGCTCTAGGTTACCCCTCGGGTGCCGCCCCGCTCAAAACGACACGGCGCACAGTAACGAACGCCACGCCGCCGGATCGGACGAGGCACGTGCGACGCGCAGGCCCAGGGAGGCCGACCGAGGCCATCCCGGCCCCGGTCATCCGAAGTGGGACCTCAGCGCATCCGCTCCGCCTCGTCGAAGGCGGCCTCCACGTCGTCCGGGTCGATCCGGCGCCGCGCGATGGCGAAGTAGAGGATGGTCGCCACCAGCACCGCCGGGACGCCGACCAGAGCCGCCACCTGCATGCTGGGCCGCACCGCGACCGTGGCGAACACGGCGCCGAGGCCGATCAGTCCCACCACCGCGGTCGCCGTCCCGCCCGGCATGCGGAACGTCGCCCCGGTGGCCCCCGTGCGGCGGAAGGAGATGTAGCTGGCCAGGATCAGTGACCACACCATCAGCACGGCGAAGACGACCAGGCTCATCATGTAGCCGAACACTCCGCCCACACCGCTGAAGGCGAGGGCCGCGGCGGCGATGATGCCGAGCGAGCTGCACGCGATGCCGACGACGGGCACCCGGCTGCGAGTGATCGCCGCGGCGAACCGGGGCGCGAGCCCGTCGGAGGCCAGGGAGTGCAGCATGCGGGAGCCGGCATAGAGGTTCGCGTTGGCCGCCGATAGTGCGGCGATCAGCACCAGCAGGTTGGTGATGTGGGCGGCGCCGGGGATGCCGATGCGGTCGAAGACCATCACGAACGGGGAGGTGGCGACGTCCTCACCGGTGCCGGCGGCCTGCTGCCAGGGCACGAGCGCGACCACGATGCCGATGCAGAGCACGTAGAAGAACGCCAGGCGCACGATGGTGGTGCGGGCGGCGGTGCGGATCGAGCGGGCCGGATCCTTGGCTTCGGCGGCGGTGATGGACAGCAGCTCGATGCCCCCGAAGGAGAACATCACGACCGAGAGGGCGACCCACACGGCGGCCCAGCCCATCGGGGCGAAGCCGCCGTCGGCCGTGAGCTCGCTGAGCCCCGGGGCCGGCGCGCTCGGCATGCCCACGAACACCAGGATCAGGCCGACCAGGATGAACACCACCACGGCGATGACCTTGATCGAGGACAGGAAGAACTCGACCGTCCCGAACGAGCCGACGCTGGCGAGGTTGATCGCGATGATCACCGCGGCGAACAGCAGGATGCCCGCCCAGACGGGGATCGCCGGGACCCAGTACGCGAGGTAGGCGGCACAGGCGACGAGCTCGGCGCCGGTGACCGAGACCGTGACGATCCAGTACAGCCAGCGGGAGAGGTACCCCCAGAACGGGGAGAGGTAGCGCGCCGCGAGCGTGCCGAAGCCGCCGCGCACGGGATGGAGAGAGGCCATCTCCCCCATGGCCAGCGCGATGGTCGCGGCGATCAGGGAACCGATCGCGAAAGAGATGATCACCGCCGGTCCGGCGATGCCGATCGCCTCGCCGGACCCGAGGAAGAGCCCGGTGCCCAGGGCCGAGCCCATGGCGATCATGGCCATCTGGCCGTGGCCGAGGGAACGGGCGAGGTGGCCGTCGGTGGAGGAGGCCGGCGAGGCGCCGTCGGTCGCGGGGCCGGGAGAGGAAGCTGGAGAGGTCACCGCACGAGGGTAGCCAGAATCCGGGGTGTCTGCGTGCTCACCGGGCGCGCGGCGTGCTCGAGGCCGCCGGGGCGTCCCCGAGGACGATCAGGAAGTGCGGCCGCGATAGGCGTCTATGGCGTCCTTGGCCTCCGTCAGCCCGGCGCCGGTCTGCTCGCGGTACACCTTGATGGCCTGGATGGTCTTCCCCTCCGCCACGAGCCGGCGGCACTGCTCGGGGATGCTCGGCCCGGCGGTCTCGCGCAGGTGCAGCCGCTCCGTCTCGCTGAGCCCCGCACGTTCAGCCAGATGGCCGACGAGCCCGTCGAGCTCGCGGACCCGTCGCTCGAGCGACTCGATCCGTGCCTGCTGCTGCTTCGCGCGTCCGAACATGGGACGAATCTATCGCGGTCGCACGACAGGGATCGCACGACGGGGCCTGCCCGCACAGCGCCCGGAGACGAAGACGCCCCGCACCAGAGCGGTGCGGGGCATCCTCAGTGGTCGACGCGGACGTCGAGCGGGTCGTTCAGGCCTTGGCAGACGCCTTGGCGGCGACGACCTGGATGACGAGGTTCGCGAAGATCTCGTCGTGCAGGCGCACCGTGGCCTTGTGCTCGCCGAGCGAGCGGATCGGGGTCGGGAACTCGACGGTGCGACGGTCGATGTCCTTGTCGAAGGTCTCCTTGACGGCCTCGGCGACCTCCTTGGAGGAGACGGCGCCGAACAGGCGGCCGTTCTCGCCGGCGCGCTCGGCGACGACCAGGGGCTTGGACTCGAGGCTGGCCTTGAGAGCCTGGGCCTCCTCCAGGGTCGCGATCGCGCGCTTGCCGCGGGCGGCACGGATCTGGTCGAGCTGACGCTGACCGCCCTTGGTCCACGGGGTCGCGAGACCGCGGGGCAGGAGGAAGTTACGGGCGTAGCCGTCCCGGACATCGACGATGTCCCCGGCGGCTCCGAGGCCCGTGACCTCGTTGGTGAGGATGAGCTTGGTGGTCATGTTCGTCCCTTCCTCGCTCAGCGGCCGGAGGTCGAGTACGGCAGGATCGCGATCTCGCGGGCGTTCTTCACGGCCTTCGCGATCTTGCGCTGCTCCTGGACGGAGACGCCGGTCACCCGACGGGCGCGGATCTTTCCGCGGTCGGAGATGAACTTGCGCAGCAGCGCGGCGTCCTTGTAGTCGACGGTCTCGAGACCGGCGGTCTTCAGGGGGTTCTGCTTCTTCTTCGGCTTGCGAAGAACAGGCTTGGCCATCGTGGTGCTCCTTCTTTCCTGAGGGGAGCCCGGGCATCGACCCGGGATGGAATGGATTCGGTGTGAACGCTGGTCGGCACGAGCCGCAGCACCGGGGTGCCGCGCCCGTCGTCCCGATCAGAAGGGCGGGTCGTCGTACCCGCCCTGGTTGCCGCCGGCCCACGGGTCGGCGTCGGGGGCGCCCTGCGGCGCATTGCTGTAACCGCCCTGGCCACCCTGGCCGCCGTAGCCGCCGCCCTGCGGGGCACCGCCCTGGGGGGCGCCACCGCCGAAGCCGCCGCGGCCACCACCGCCGCCTCCGCGCTGGACCTTGTTGGCCTTGGCGGTGGCGTAGCGCAGCGAGGGGCCGATCTCGTCGACGTCCAGCTCGATGCTCGTGCGGTTGTTGCCCTCACGGTCGGTGAAGGAGCGCTGCTTGAGGCGACCCTGCGCGATGACGCGGGTGCCCTTCTCCAGCGACTCCGCGACGTTCTCCGCGGCGTCGCGCCAGATGGAGCAGCGCAGGAACAGAGCCTCGCCGTCCTTCCACTCATTCGCCTGACGGTCGAAGGTGCGGGGGGTGGACGCGATGGTGAACGACGCGACCGCGATGCCGGACTGCGTGAAACGCAGCTCGGGATCAGCGGTGAGGTTGCCGATCACCGTGATGACGGTGTCATTCGCCATGGGTGCTCCTCTGCTCCGGGGTCGGTAAGGGTGGTGCGGGGATCAGTGAGCGCAGATCACTTGCCGTCGAGGCGCATCAGCTTGGTGCGCACGACGGACTCGTTGAGGCCGAGGCGGCGATCGAGCTCCTGAGCGGTCTCGGAGCTGGCCGTGAACGACAGGACGATGTAGATGCCCTCGGACTTCTTGTCGATCTCGTAGGCGAACTTGCGCTTGCCCCAGACGTCGACGTTGTCGATGGTGCCGCCCTCGGTCGGGATGACCTGGACGAGCTTCTCGAAGGTTGCGCTGACGGTCCGCTCATCGATGGACGGGTCGAGGATCACGACCATTTCGTACTTACGCATGTTCTGGTACCCACCTCCTGTGGTCTCTGCGGCCACGGTCTCTCCGTGGCAGGAGGGTTCATGCCGCCCGGAAAGGACATCGGCGATGCACTTCACGGACCGGCACAGACTACCCGCACGCGGGGGTGCGGGCCAGGGATGCTGTGGACGTGCGCGGGGGATCACAGGGCGGGCACGCCGCTGTCCGGGAGCCGGCAGGGGGTTGGCGCGGCGTTGGCAGGGGTTGGCTGGGGGCTGCCAGGTCGGCGGTCCACCGTCGGCAGGCCGCTGGCTGGCCTCGACACGCCCACCATTCCACCGATACGTGGCGACAGTGACACGTATCGGTGGAACGGCCGGGGCCGCGCCGGGATGTCCCCGCTACCAGGGTCCAGCGCGGCGTCCCGGGCAGGCACCGAGAGCCGAGGCCGGAGGGCCGAGCTCAGGCGGCCGAGCGCTGTCCCACCGGGCGGCGGCGCCGCTCGACCTCGGCGAGGGCCGGGGGCACGTAGGCCTGGTCGAGCACGCCGATGTCGGTGCCGGGCGGGACGATCTCGTCGATCCGGTCCAGGACGTCGTCGCTCAGCACGGTGTCCAGGCCCTCCAGGAGATCGTCGAGATGGGCCATGGTCCGCGCTCCCACCAGTGCGCTGGTCACGCCCGGGTGCGAGATCGCGAAGGCCATCGCCAGGTGCGGCATCGAGAGCCCTGCCTCGGCCGCCAGCGGGGCGAGCTGCTCGACCACGTCCAGACGCGCCTCGTCGGTGAACGCCCTGGGCAGGAACTTCGCGCGGATCACGTCGGCGTCCTGGCCACGTCGCACCCTGCCGGTGAGCATCCCCTGCCCGAGCGGCCCCCAGGTCAGCACACCCATGCCGCACTCCTGCGCCACCGGCAGCACCTCGCGCTCGATGCCGCGGTTGAGGATTGAGTACGGCGGCTGCTCCGTGCGGGGCCGCTCGAGCCCGCGCCGCTCGGCCGTCCAGTGCGCCTGCACCAGGTCCGAGGCAGGCATGGTCGAGGTGCCGAAGGCGCGGATCTTGCCGGCCCGCACCAGGTCGGTCAGCGCCGAGAGGGTCTCCTCGATGTCGGTGGCGGGGTCGGGACGCTGGAGCTGGTAGACGTCGATGTAGTCGGTCTGCAGGCGGCGCAGGGAGTTCTCGACCGCCCGGGTGATCCAGCGCCGGGAGCCGCCCTGCCGGTTCGGCACGCCGGCCGCGGCCCGGTCGGGGAGGCCGAACTTGGTGGTCAGGACGACGTCGTCGCGTCGGCCCTGGAGCGCCCGGCCGACGACCTCCTCCGAGTCCGCGTAGGCGTCGGCGGTGTCGATGAGGTTGATGCCGGCGTCCAGCGCCTTGTGGATGATGCGGGCGGACTCCTCGGCGTCGTTGCCCATCTGGGTGGCGAACATGAGGGCTCCCAGCCCGTAGGGGCTGACCTGGATGCCTGTCCTGCCGAGAGTGCGGTACTGCATGGTGTCCTCCGAGTGGTGAGGGGTGCGGGTGGCAGGCTCCGGGACGTAGACTGCGCGAAGCGGAAGCCCATTCCGGAACAATACGGAACGCCTTTCCACCTAGCAAGGGGAGGGGCCCCACGGGAGGACCAGATGTCGCGATCGACCACGCCCGCCGCGGGAGCGCCGGACGGTGCCGGGCCGCCTCGGCGTCAGCGCTCGGATGCGAAGCGCAGCGCCGCGGCGCTGCTCGATGCCGCCAAGACGGCGTTCGCCCAGAGCGGGGTCGATGTGCCGGCCAAGCAGATCACCGACCTCGCCGGGGTGGGAGTGGGAACCCTCTACCGGCACTATCCGCGCCGGTCGGACCTCATCGTCGCCGTGCTCCAGCATGAGATCGACGTGTGCGTCACCGCGGCCGACGAGCTCAGCAGCGGCGCCGGACCACGCGCTGCGCTGGTGGCCTGGATCGGTCGTTTCACGGAGTTCGTCGGCACCAAACAGGGGCTGGCCTCAGCGCTGCACTCCGGCGATCCGGCCTACGAGGGACTGCCCGACCAGCTGCTGGAACAGCTGGTCCCGGCGCTCCAGGGCCTGCTGGACCGGGCGGCCGCGGCCGGCGAGGCGCGGGATGACGTCAGCGCCCGCGAGGTGCTGACGGCGATCGCGCTGCTGTCCCAGCCGGTGCCCGGTGGTGAGGACGGCTTCTCCGAGCGGATGATCGCGATCTTCCTGGACGGGCTCTCGGTGACGGGCTGAGCCCCTTCCTCCCACGAGATCGGCGCCGACGCGCGCATCGATTCCACGGATACGTGGCCCCGGCGACACGGAACGGTGGCATGGCCGCGACCGCCCCGGCATGTCACCGCTGCGAGGGGTCCGTCTCGCGGCGGCGCGGGATCACCATCGGGCTCCCGCTCTGGGGGTCGAGCGTGACCTCCGCGCGGAGGGAGAACACCTCCCGGACCAGGTCGGCCCGCAGCACCTGCGCGGGCGGGCCGGTGGCCACGATCCGGCCGGCATCCATCACCACGAGGTGGTCGGCGTAGCGCGCGGCCTGGTTCAGGTCGTGCAGGACGCCGACGACGGTGCGGCCCTGCTCCCGCATGTCCTGGCACAGGTGCAGCACGTCGATCTGATGGGAGATGTCCAGGAACGACGTGGGCTCGTCCAGCAGCACGTACTCGGTGTCCTGGGCGAGGATCATCGCGATCCATGCGCGCTGACGCTGGCCGCCCGAGAGCCCGGCGACCGGATGCTCGGCGATGTCCTTGACCCCGGTGGCGGCCATCGCGGCCGCCACCGCCTCCTCGTCCCCGGGCACCCGCTGCCGCAACGGCGAGTGATACGGGTGCCGTCCGCGTGCGACCAGCGCCCGGACCGTGATGCCGTCGGGGACGACGGGGTCCTGCGGGAGCAGGCCGATGCGCCGGGCGACTGCTCTCGAGCGCCACTGCCCGAGCGGCCGGTCATCGAGCCGGACCGTGCCGGCGCGCGGGCGCAGGGTGCGGGCGAGGGCCTTCAGCATCGTCGACTTCCCGCAGCCGTTGGGGCCGATCACCGCCGTGAACACGCCTCGCGGCACCTCGAAGTCGAGCTGCTCGAGGACGGGCTTCGCGCCGTAGGCGATGGTGGCGGCCTCCAGGCGCAGCGAGGATGCGCCATGGGGATCGGTGCGTCCGGCGCTCATGCGTCGGCCCTCCTCCAGGTGGTGATCAGCAGGTAGCCGAGGTAGATCCCGCCCACACCGGCGGTGATGACGCCGACCGGCAGGTTCTCGACGGGGCCGACGTGCTGGACGGTGAAGTCGGCCAGGACGATGATGAGCGCCCCGACCAGCGCGGAGAGGATGAGGTGCGGCCCGGGGGCGCCGGCCAGCCGGCGGGCGATGTGCGGGGCGGCGAGGGCGACGAAGGCGATCGGTCCCGCGACGGCGACGGCCGCGGCGGCCAGCAGAGCCGCCAGGACGATCGCCCAGGTCCGGGTGCGGTGCGCGGAGCCGCCGAGGGCGTCGGCCAGCTGGTCGCCGAGGTCCATCATCCGCAGGTCGTGCGAGAGGACGGCGACCGGCGGGATCAGCACCAGCAGAGCCACGGCGATGAACAGGGCCTGGTCGAGGCTGCGGGAGTTCAGGGTTCCCACCAGGTACCCGGCGAGCTGGGAGGACGCATCGCGCAGCGCCACGGCGACCACGTACTGGGTCACGGCGAGCGCCATCGCGTTGACGCCGATGCCGGTGATGATCACCCGCGCCGGAGAGGTGAAGCCCAGCCCCGTGGAGACGTACACCAGGGTGATGGCGACCCCGGCGCCGAGGACCGCGCCGACGGGGGCGGGCACGAGACCGGGTGCCAGCAGCGTGCCCAGCGCCACGCCGGCCCCGGCGCCGCTGCCCAGCCCGATCACGTCGGGGCTGCCCAGCGGATTGCGGGTGACGGTCTGGAACAGGGCTCCGGCGAGCCCGAACGCGAGGCCCGCGCCGATGCCGACCAGCAGGCGGGGCCCGCGCAGGCGCTCCAGGACGAACATGGCCTTGGTGCCGGCCTCGCCCCGGGCGGCCGCGAACAGATCCGGCGCGGTCACGCCGAGCGGTCCCCAGGCCAGCGTCGCCAAGCCTCCGACCAGGATCCCGCTGACCAGCAGCACCCCCACCGCCACGGCTCGGGGCAGCGGCGCGCGGCGCGCGGGTGGGCGAGGCGTCGGGGCATGGCCCGCCGGTTCATGGCCCGACGGTTCATGATCTGTCGGGACCTGCCCTGTCGGAGCATGGCCCCTCGTGCCCTGGCCTGCAGGCGCACCGCCGACCAGCGCATGGCTCGTCGGGGCGCTGGGAGTCGTCGCGGACGTCGTCGGGCCTTCCATCAGGCGTTCACCGTCCCACGGCGCACGGCCAGCAGCAGGAACGGGGCGCCGGCGAAGGCGGTGACCACGCCGACCATCAGCTCGGGATGGGCGAGGCTGCGCGCGAGGACGTCGGACCCCAGCAGCAGCGCCCCGCCGAGGACGAGGCACAGGGGCAGCTGCCACCGGTGCTCGCTGCCCACCATGGCGCGCACGAGATGGGGAACGGCGAGGCCGACGAAGGCGATCGGTCCGACCGCGGCGGTCGCGGCCGCCGCCAGCAGGGTGGAGGCCAGCAGGGCACCGGCGCGCAGCAGGCTCACGGGGGTGCCCAGGGCGGTGGCGACGTCGTCCCCGAGGGCCAGGGTGTTCAGTCCGGGCACGACCATGATCGCGAGCGCCAGGCCGATCACCAGCGCCGGCGCGACTGCGGCGAGCGTGTCGTACGAGGCCCCGGCCAGAGACCCGACCACCCAGTACCGGTAGGAGTCGAACACGGCGGGGCGCGTGAGGATCATGGCCTGGATGTACGCGTACAGCACCGCGGAGATCACCGCGCCGGCGAGGATCAGCGGCACCACCGAGTGAGTGCCGGCCGGGCGGCCCAGCAGGTGGACCACGGCCACGGCGAGCAGGGCGCCGGGCAGCGCGACCCACACCATGGCGGTGCCGCCGGAGAACCCGAGGAACGCGGTGGCGGTGACCACGGCGGCCGAGGCACCCGAGGTGACCCCGAGCAGACCGGGCTCGCCGAGGGGATTGCGGGTGACGCCCTGGATGAGCATGCCCGAGGCGGCGAGAGCCGCACCCATCACGGCGCCGAGCACGGTTCGGGGTTCGCGGGCCGCGACTACCTCCCGCATGTAGTCGCTGCCCTGCCCGCGCAGCACCGCCCACACCGCCTCGAGATCAGTCTCCCGCGTCCCGAGGAACAGGCTCGCCACCGCGGCGAGCGCGAGCAGGACGGTGGCCAGCCCGAGGGCGAGCCACGGCGATATGCGCCTCCGCGCGGTCCGATCGGCCGACGGGAGGCTCGCCCCGTCGCCGGGGTCGTCGGCCCGGGGTCGGCGGGTCGCAAGTGTCCGGCTCACGTGGATGCGGCCCGGCTCAGGCCGAGGCGACCTTGGCGATCGCCTCGTCGATCATCGGGATGTACCGCTCGAGCGCCCAGGGCACCGTCAGCGGCGTGATGATCGAGGAGCCGGTGACGAAGGACTGGTCGGTGGGGGCCACGATCGCGCCGCTGGCGACCGCGGGGATTGAGGCGTAGAGCTCCTGCGCCTCCGTCTCCTTGCGGTTGGCCTCGTCGGAGTAGAAGGTGAAGATGAGGTCGGACCCGGCGAGCTTGTCCGCGTTCTCGAGCCCGATCATGGCGGAGTCCGTGCCGGGCACATCCCATTCGTCGAGCTCCTGGTTGACCGGGTCGACGGTGAGGCCGAGACCGCGGACCATGGCGACACGCTGCTCGTTCTCGTAGAACACCCCGAGGGTGCCGGGACCGTCGTTGTAGATGAAGGAGAAGGTGTAGTCCGCGTAGCCGGGCTGGGCGGACTCCTCGAAGGTCGCCGTGATCTCGTCGATCAGGCCCGCGGCGGCCTCGTCCTCACCGAGGGCCTTGCCGATGGTGGTGATCTGCTCCTCCCAGGTGATCACCCAGGGCTGCTCCGCGTAGGCGACGGTGGGGGCGATGTCGGTGAGCACGTCGAACTGCTCCTGGGTGAGCCCGGACCACGGCGCCAGGATCACGTCGGGGCTGAGCTCGAGGATCGCCTCGACGTCGAGCTCGGTGGCGCCGGTGAACTGGGTCGGCAGCTCGCCGCCGGCGTCGGTGACGGCTTCGTGGATCCACGGCAGGTATCCGGTCTCGTCCGCTCCCCACGGGTACTCCTCGACGCCGACGGGGATGATGCCCAGGGCGATCGCGGTCTCGGCGGAGCCCTGGCCGAGCGTCACGATGCGCTCGGGCTTGGCGGTGATCTCCGCGGTTCCCAGGGCGTGCTCGATCGTGACGGGGCTGAAGTCGCCGGCGCCGCCGCCGTCGGAGCCGTTCGAGCCGGATTCCTGCCCGCCGCCGCTGCATGCGGCCAGGGCCAGGGGCGCGGCGAGCGCTCCGGCGATCCACGAACGACGGGTCGGGCGGGCGGGGACGGGGCTCATGGCTCTCCTGCGTACGAGGACGGGACGGGCCACCGGGGACCTCCCAGCGACTTAGGCAAGCCTAGCCTCACGTAATTGACGGGGAAACAGGCGTCCACGAGCGATTCAGTGATCTGGACAACAGCGATCCCCGGCGCCCCGGCACCGTGCACGACCGAGCGGTCCGGGCATCTGCGCCGGTCATAGCTATCTTTGCGGGATGACCAGCACCGAGAGCAGCTCCAGCACCACAGCCGCCGACCGCACCAGCCTGCGTCGCGCGGTGACCACCACGGGGCTGTTCCTGTTCATCCTCGGAGACGTGCTCGGCGCCGGTGTCTACGTGCTGGCCGGAGAGGTGGCCGCCCTGGCCGGCGGAGCGGTCTGGGTCCCGCTGGTCGTCGCACTCCTGATGGCTCTGCTGACCGCCGGCTCGTATGCGGAGCTGGCCACGAAGTATCCGCAGGCCGGCGGTTCCTCCCACTACGCGACCCGGGCGTTCGGTCCGTTCGCCGGCTTCCTGGTGGGCTTCTGCATGCTGGCCGCCGGCGTCGTCTCCGTCGGGGCCCTCTCCCTGGGCTTCGCCGGGGACTATCTCGCGGAGTTCGTCTCCCTGCCGACCTTCCTCGTGGTGATCGTGTTCCTGGCCCTGCTCGCGCTGCTGAACGCCCGCGGCATCTCCGAGTCGCTCGGCGCGAACCGGGTGGCGACGATCATCGAGGTCAGTGGGCTGCTGGCAGTGATCGTGCTGGGCGCGATCGTCGTGGGCCGCGGGGACGGCGACCTGGGGCGGCTCACCGAGCTGGGCACCCCGGAGAACGGGCCGGTCGCCGCGGTGCTGGCCGGCAGCATCCTCGCCTTCTACTCCTACGTCGGCTTCGAGACCAGCGTGAACATCGCCGAGGAGACCAAGGACCCCGCCCGCTCCTACCCGCGCGCACTGTTCGGCGCGCTGATCGTCGCCGGCCTCATTTACGCCCTGGTGGGCGCCGCGGCCGCGGCCGTGGTCCCCACCGCCGAGCTCGCCGACTCCAGCGCTCCGCTGCTGCAGGTGGTCTCCGCCGCCGGCATCATCCCGCCCGTCGTGTTCAGCGTGGTCGCCCTGGTCGCCGTCGCCAACGGCGCGCTGCTGACCGGGATCATGTCCTCCCGCCTGGCCTACGGGATGGCGCGGGACGGACTGCTGCCGCGGCCCCTGACCCGCGTCCTGCCCCGCCGGCGGACTCCCTGGGTCGCGATCATCGCCACCACCGCACTCTCGCTGCTCCTGGCGCTGACCGGCACCATCGACGTGCTCGCCAGCACCATGGTGCTGCTGCTCCTGGTGGTGTTCGTCGCCGTGAACGCCGCGGTGCTGGTGCTGCGCCGTGACCGGGTCGACCAGCGCCATTTCCGCGTGCCGGCGGTGCTGCCCATCGCCGGCCTGCTCTCGTGCGTGCTGCTGATGACGCAGGTCGAGGCCGCCGTGTGGAAGCTCGGGCTGCCGATCCTGGCGGTCGGGGCGCTGCTCGCACTGTTCGCGGCCTGGCGGCGCCGCCGCACGACCACGGCCTGAGCGGCACGACCCGGGAGTCAACTGATCACCACCGGCGCTCGTGAGCTGACCACCGGTGGGCGGTCGTTCGAGGGTGGCCTGCATGTGACGGGCCACCCTCGAATGACGTCCCGTCTCTGGTCAGAGCCCTGGCAGAGAGGGCCCGCCCTGGTGATCGGGACTCAGACGCCGGCGGGGAACCGCTCCCACACGCGGTGGTTCTCCAGCAGCCGCTGGACCTCGCCGAACACGGTGGTGGCGTCCTCACCGGTGACCAGACCCGGCGCGCCCGGCGTGCAGCGGGCCTCGAGCGCCTCACGGCCGCGGCCCCAGGCGCCGATGGCCTTGGCGTGCCGCCAGCACTCGTCGATCAGCAGGCCCACGCGAGGCTCCACCTCGGTCGCCGGCGCCCCGGCCTTCGGGTCCACCGACGGCTGCGAATCCGGGGCGCTGAGCGGATTGCCGGCCAGCAGCAGGGCGTCGAACTCCACCGAGCGCGCGGTGGCGAAGGTCCTGCCGACGGGCACGCCGGCGACCTCGCCGCCGCGCGGCGCGATCACCACGGGCGTCATGGAGGCACCGACGATCGTCTCGTGCAGGTCGAGCAAGCTGTCGTCGGCGTCGGCGGGGTCCACGACGATGCCGATCATGCGGCCCTCGGTGGGCCACTGCCCGCCCAGCTGCGACAGCGCTGAGCTGGCGGTGACCTCGCCGTCGGCCGGGGAGGCGGGAGCGGGCTCGGTCGGCTCCGGGGCCGGCAGGCCGAGCGCCGCCGCGACCCGTGCGCACAGTTCGCTGTCGATGTTCGCCAGGCACTGCAGCTGCCGCTCGCGGATCGTCGGTTCGTAGCACTTGCCGAGCTCGAAGGAGTAGGCGTCGACGATGTGGTCCTGCTCGACGGGGCTCATGCTGCGCCAGAACAGGCGGGCCTGGCTGAAGTGGTCCTCGAAGGATGCCGACAGCTCGCGCTCCTTGACCCCTTCCGGGATCCGCACGGGCGCGTCGTCCAGCGCCCCCTCGGCGTGACCGGCCATGAACGGACAGCCGCCGTCCAGGGAGTTCGGCTGGTACGGGGCCACTCCGGCGTGATCGCCCTGCTGCCCGTAGCCGTCCCGCAGCATGTCGTTGACCGGGGCGTGGGCGCGGTTGATCGGGAGCTGCGTGAAGTTCGGCCCGCCCAGGCGCGTCAGCTGCGTGTCGACGTACGAGAACAGGCGCACCTGCAGCAGCGGATCGTCGGTGACGTCGATGCCGGGCACCAGGTGGCCGGGATGGAAGGCGACCTGCTCGGTCTCGGCGAAGTAGTTGCTGGGGTTGCGGTTCAGGGTGAGGCGTCCGATGGGCTGGACGGGGGCGAGCTCCTCGGGCACGATCTTCGTCGGATCGAGCAGGTCGATGCCCTCGAAGGTCTGCTCCTCGGTGTCCGGGAACACCTGTATGCCCAGCTCCCACTGCGGGTGCGCTCCGGATTCGATGGCGTCGGCCAGGTCCCGACGGTGGAAGTCCGGATCGGCGCCGCCGAGCAGCTGGGCCTCCTCCCAGGTCAGCGAATGCACCCCCAGCTTCGGCTTCCAGTGGAACTTCACCAGCGACGTCGCGCCTTCGGCGTTGGTGAGGCGGAAGGTGTGGATGCCGAACCCCTCCATCATCCGGTACGAGCGCGGGATGCCGCGGTCACCCATGAACCAGATCGTGTGGTGCTGCGCCTCGGTGTGCAGGGAGACGAAGTCCCAGAAGGTGTCGTGAGCGCTCTGGGCCTGCGGGATCTCCCGGTCCGGGTGCGGTTTGACCGCGTGGACGACGTCGGGGAACTTGATGCCGTCCTGGATGAAGAACACCGGGATGTTGTTGGCCACCAGGTCGAACGTGCCCTCGTCGGTGTAGAACTTGGTGGCGAAGCCGCGGGTGTCGCGCGCGGTGTCCATCGAACCGCGAGAGCCGACCACGGTCGAGAAGCGCGTGAACACCTCCGTGACCTTCCCCTTGGCGAGGAATCCGGCACGGGTGACGGACTCGGCGGTGCCATAGCCCTCGAACACGCCGTGGGCGGCCGCGCCTCGGGCGTGGACCACGCGCTCGGGGATGCGCTCGTGGTCGAAGTGGGTGATCTTCTCGCGCAGATGATGGTCCTGCAGCAGCACGGGTCCGCGCCGGCCCGCCTTGAGCGAGTGGTCGGTGTCCCGCAGCCTCGCGCCCTGCGACGTGGTCAGGAACTCGCCCTGCTGCGCCCTCGTGGCGGGGTCCGGGCCCGGCTCGGCCCCGGTGGCGGTGCGGGGCTCGACGCCGCGCTGGTCAGGCTTCGGGGGAAGCGGCTCGACCGGTTCCGTGGGCTCCTCGAACGACGGCGGGCGGCTCCTGGGGCGGCCGGGCGGCGGGGTCGGGCTGTTCTTCGTGGGTGCCATGACATGCTCCTTCCACACGGCGGATTTCCGCACGACGGACCGGGACGTGGTGACGCCGCTCACAGTACGGCCGGGACCGGCGGCCGGGAACCCGGGGCTCCCGTGACCACCCGCCCCGCGAATGGACCGACCGGTTCGTCCGGTGATGCCGCGCAGGGCCTCCCGTACCGTGGAGCCTTAACCTGGGGCGTGCCTGCCGGGACCCCACCACCCCAGCGACCAGGGAGGGCCGCATGAACGACCCACGGGATGGACAGGACGAGGGGATCAACGTCCTGATCCTTGCCGACCCCGGCCTGTGCGCCCGCCGGGCGGAGGCCGCCCGCGAGCTGTTCGAGGAGGAGCTGACCCAGGTCTACGGGAACGCGACGGTGACGGTGCAGACCCAGTTCCTGGGCATCAGCGACCACAACACGATCGATATGGGCTCCGTCGATGCCGTGCGCGAGGACTTCGAACCGATCGACGTGGCCCTGATGCTCACCGAGATGCCGCGCCGCTCGGAGGGCCGCCCGCTGATCGCCGAGCTTCATCCGGAGAAGTCCGCGGCCACGCTGTCCTACCCCACGATCGGGCTGTTCGCCCCTCGCCAGCGCCTGGTCAACGCCTTCATGGCCTGCGTGCTGCGCCTGACGGCCGGCGGCACCGAGGAGGACCGGGACCGCGTCGCAGCGAGTTGGAACCAGTGGTCCGAGCCCTCGGAAGGTCCTCCTCGGCTGCGCTCGCGAGCTGTCACCGGAGCCGTCCGCACGGTCACGGGCATGGTGGCCACGAACGCGCCCTGGCGCGCCTTCCCGAAGCTCTCCAGCGCGCTGGCCGCCGCCTCGGCAGCCGGCGCCTTCGGCATCTTCTACAACTCCATCTGGACGATGTCCGCGGCCCTGTCGCCCGTGCGACTGCTCCTGATCGGTCTGCTCGCGATCATCCTGATGACGGGATGGCTGATCTTCCGCAACAGCCTGTGGGAGCGGCCCTCGACCAAGGACCGCACCATGGTCCTGCTCTACTACAACCTCTCCACTGTGCTGACGATCTTCCTCTGCGTGCTCGGCCTGTACCTGTCGCTGGTCGTGCTGATCCTGTGCGCGGGCCTGGTGATCATCAGCCCGGACTTCATGGCGACGATCCTCCAGGAACCGGCGAAGTTCGCCCGCTACGTCGACATCGCCTGGCTCAGCGCCGCGATGGGCGTCGTCGCCGGCGGCCTGGGCTCCGGCTTCGACGACGAGACCGATCTGGAGCAGCTCACGCACAGTCGCCGCGAGCAGCTGCGTCGCCTCTCCCGCGAGGACGAGGAGCACTGACCGGTCCCGACGGAACTGCTCAGGATTCGTGGTCCGGGACGAGACCGAGGACTGCCGACAGCTCAGGTGTCGGAGCCCGGGATTCACGTGTCGGAGCCCGGGATTCAGGTGTCGGAGTCCGGAACCCGTTCCAGATCCTTCACCGCCGGCCCTTCCAGCAGCCCGCCGTCGGGGGCGAAACGCGAGCCGTGCAGGGGGCAGTCCCAGGTCTGCTCCGCGTCGTTCCAGCGCAGCACGCCGCCCATATGGGTGCAGACGCCGGAGACTGCGCAGGTCCGTCCCTCCACGGTGGAGACCCCCACCGGCCTGCCGCGCCACCGGCCGACGACACCCCGCCCCTCGGGCGGCGTCGCGGCCGCCCCGGTGACGTCCGCCTCGGTCGCGTCCGCCCCGTGCACGTCGGCCTCGGTCACGTCGGCCCCGGGGTCGTCCGCCCCAGGCACGTCCGTGGGCTCGACGGCTCGGGCCGGTGCTGCCGGCTGCAACGGGCCCGACGGGCCCGTCGGGAGCTGAGTCAGCTCCGCGCCGACCCAGCCCTGCACGAGCTCCTTGCCCACCTGCGCGCCCATCGAGGCCTCGGCGGCCAGGGCGCCGAGCCCGCCGCCCGCGGACCGCAGGACCTCGAACCACACGGGGGTGCGCCCCTCGATGGCCCCGGTCATGGCCAGAGCCGCCGCGGCGGCATTGGTCATTCCCCACTTGGCGTACCCGGTGGCGGCCAGGATGGTGCCGTCGCTGCCGGGCAGGGCACCGATCAGCGGCAGACCGCTCGCGGATTCGTAGTCCTGCGCCGCCCAGGTGTGGGTGCGCTGCGCCCCGGGGACCAGGCGGAGCGCCCACTCGTCCAGCTCGGCGATCCGGGCCGCGTGGGAGTCGGTGCGGCCGGTGACGTGCCCGTTGCCGCCCACCAGCAGCAGTTCCTCGCCGCCGTGGGGCGCCGACCGGATGCTGCGGGTGGGGCCGTCCACGGAGATGTACATGCCCGACGGCACCTGCCTGTGCTCGGGGACCCGGTAGGCCAGGGCGTACGAGCGCTGGGGGACCATCCGCAGCGAGTGGCCGCCGCGGTCCAGGACCGGACTGCCGGTGGCCAGCACGAGACGGTCGGCGCGGAGCTCCCCGCCGGTGGTGCTCAGCCTCAGCGGTCCCCGGCGGGAGGCGCCGGTCAGCCGTACCCCCTCGACGATGACCCCGCCGAGCCCGCGCAGCTCCCGCGCGAGAGCGGTGAGCACATCCATCGCGTCGAACTGCGCCTGGTCCGCGAGGGCGACCGCGCCGGCCATCGGCAGCGCCAGCTCGCTGGTCTCCTGCCATTGCAGATCCAGGCCGAGCTCCTGCGCGGTCTCCAGCTCCTCGCGCAGCTGCGCCGTGCCGGCATCGGTGCTCGCGTAGCTGTAGGCGGTGCGGCGCTGGAGGGGCACGTCGTGCTGCGCGCACAGCTCCAGGAGCCAGTTCTGCCCGTCCCGATTCGCTGCCAGGTACGCCGCGGCGGCCTCCAGCGAGGTCCGTCGGCGGATCCGGGACAGTCGGGTGCTCTGCAGCAGGGAGACCTTTCCGGTGGTGTTGCCGGTGGCGACCGCCCCGACCGTGCGGGCCTCCAGCACGATCACCCGCCGCCCGGTGCGGGCGAGGGCCACCGCCGTGGCGAGCCCGGTCAGCCCAGCGCCCGCGACGGCCACGTCGTACGAGATCCCGGCCGGCATGGCCGAGACGGGGACGCGCGAGGGGTCGTGGGTGTCCAGCCAGAGTGAGGTCATGGCGTCTGCTCTCCATCGGTCGCTGATGGGTCGGGATCGGGGCGGGTCCGGGCTGATCGGGGCGGATAGGAGGCTGATCGGAGCGCCCGACGGCGGAACCGACCCGCTGGGCCCACTGTAGGGAGTGAGTGCGTGGCGCGGCCCGACACAGCGGGGATGGACCGACTGGTCGCGCCCCGCCGCGGGCATCACTGTCCTGCCCCGTACGGCGCCCCCGCAGGGGCAGCCCACGAGGCGGCCGGCCCGCGCGGTTCGTCGCTCCCGGGCGCCCGGAGAGTACGGAGAAGTCGTCGGCTGATCAGGGAGAACGGTGCTCTTCTCGGACGGACCGGCCGGAGTGGGCGTCGGGCAGCGACCGGCGGATCCCGACGTCTCGTCGGTCATCGCAGGCCCCCTACCACCGCGGATACCGGGCCTGCGCGAGCCGTCTCTCCGGGGCGGCGGGCCGTTCGCCGACTTGTCGCACTGCAGAAGCACTTCTACTGTCAGCCGAGAAGCGCTGCCGGGCCGAGCCTCTCCGACTCCGTGCCTCGACCTCAGTGCCTCGGCGCGGGCGAAGCGGGAGGTCACAGCGCTGCCGGAGATCATCTCGCCGGCGCCGCCGCCGGGTCCGTGGGAACGACTTCTTCGAGAGGACGTGACATGACGACAGCCGACCGCACCGCAGTGCCGGTCCCGGCTCCTGCCGCCTCCGGCCCGCCGCGACGCAGACGCCGCCGCTTCACCCGGGAGGCCCTGGCCGGCTACGCGTTCATCTCCCCGTGGATCATCGGGTTCCTCATCTTCACCGTGATCTCGATGAGCTACAGCGCGTTCCTCTCGATGACCGACTACGACCTGGCCACCAACGAGGCTCCGTGGGTGGGAGGCGCCAACTACGCCCAGCTCATCGACGACCCCAAGGTGCTGCAGTCACTGGGCAACACCTTAACCTTCGCGCTGATGTCGGTGCCGCTGGAGACGGCGTTCGCGCTCATGCTGGCGCTGCTGCTGATGTCGATCCCTCGCGGGCAGGGCTTCTTCCGGGTCCTGTACTACCTGCCGAAGATGACTCCTGCCGTCGCGACGGCGGCGGTGTTCCTGCTGCTGCTGAACGGCAACCGCGGAGCCGTCAACCAGTTCCTGGCGATCTTCAACATCCCCGGGCCTCAGTGGCTGATCGATCCCGACTGGATCATCCCCTCGATCGTGCTGATGTCCGCCTGGGCGGTGGCCGGGTCGATGATCATCTACATGGCGGCGCTGCAGGGGGTCCCGACGGATCTCTACGAGGCGGCGGCGCTGGATGGCGCAGGGCCTGTCCGCCGGTTCTGGAAGATCACGATCCCGCTGATCTCACCGACCACGTTCTTCCTCGTCGTCACGAACACCATCACCTCGCTGCAGGTGTTCGACCAGGCGTATCTGCTGTTCTATCGCGACACCAGCAGCTCGGCGCCGTCGGCCTCCCTCTTCTACGGCATCCACCTCTATCAGCAGGCGTTCCAGCAGTTCAACTTCGGGCTCGCCGCCGCCATGGCCTGGGTGCTGTTCGTGATCATCATGATCATCACCCTGATCCAGATCCGGGTCTCCAAGCGCCTCGTCCACTACCAGGGGGAGTAACCGATGACCACCGCGAAGTCCGTCACCGCCGCTCCGATCCCCGGGACCGACGCGGCGCCGGCGCCCGTTCGGGGCCGCGCACGTCCCCGCGCGCCCCGTCCCGAGGTCGCACTGGAGGGGGCCGTCACCGGTCATGCCGACGGTCCGCGCCGTGTGCTGCGCCGCGTGGTCGTCTTCCTGCGCTGGGTGCTGACCCTCGCCATCGGGGCCCTGTTCCTCTACCCGCTGCTGTGGCTGCTCTCGGCCAGCCTGAAGCCTCGCGGGGAGGTCTTCGACAACCGGCTGATCCCCCACACCTGGTCCCCGGAGAACTACACCGAGGTGTGGTCGCAGCTGCCTCTGGCCAGCTGGTTCATGAACTCCGTGTTCATCGCCGTGGCCGGGGCGACGCTGATGACGGTCTCCAGCTCGATGGTCGCCTTCGGCTTCGCCTACTTCCGGTTCCCCGGTCGCAACGTGCTGTTCGGCCTGGTCCTGGCAACGATGATGCTTCCCGGTGCCGTAACCCTGGTGCCCAACTATCTGATCTGGAAGCACCTCGGGTTCCTGGGCACCTCGGTACCGCTGTGGGGCGGCGCGCTGTTCGGATCGGCGTTCTACATCTTCCTGATGCGCCAGTTCTACCGAGGGATCTCCCGCGAGCTGTTCGAGGCGGCCAGGGTCGATGGCTGCACCTTCTTCGGGCTCTTCCGGCGCATCGCCTTCCCGCTCGCCCTGCCCTCGGCGGTGATCGTGTGGCTGTTCGAGTTCCAGGCCTCGTGGAACAACTTCCAGGGGGCGCTGATCTATCTCAACTTCGGCTCCCCGGAGGACTACACCGTCCCGCTGGGCATCAACTACGCCATGACCCTCTTCTCGCCCACCGCCGGGGGCCACGGCGACTACCAGTACGTCATGGTCGCCTCCGTGGTGGTGACCCTGCCGATGCTGATCCTGTTCGCCGTCGGCCAGCGGTACTTCGTGGGCGGCCTGGCCGGGGTCGGCGTCAAGGGCTGACCCAGGGCTGAGCGGCGGCGGCCCCGCCCGGCCTGGGCGGGCCCGGCCTCGAACGACACCGCCGAGCGGCGCCGCCGAGCGGTGCCGCGAACGGCGGCCGCTCACCGGCTCAGGAGTTGTTCTCGTACTCCTGCTGGGCGGTCGACTGGGCGTCGGCGAGCGCCTGCTCGACGTCCTTCTCCCCGGTCATCGCGGCGGAGACGGCGTCGTTCAGGGCCTGCTGGATCTGCTGGCCCGCCGGGGACGGACCGGTCGAGCGGGGCTCGGCGAGCACGTCGTAGTAGACGCCGATGGCCTGGTCGAAGTCGGCATCACCGGACTCGGCCACGAACTGCTCGCGGATCTGCTGATCGGCCTCCGGAGACCCCGTGAACACACCGGTGTTGATGCCGCCGGCCTCCTCGACCGCGGCCTCACGGGCCTCACCGGCCTTGAGCCAGGCGTCCGTCGAGGTGACCGCGAGGGCCCAGGCCAGGGCCGCATCCGGGTTGGCGGCGCCGGTGGGCACCGCGAAGGCGGAACCTCCGGCGAAGGCGATGGTGGTGCCGTCGGTGCCCAGGATCGGCACGGCGTGCAGCTCGACCGCGTCGGCGAAATCGGTGAGGACGTTGAGGTACCACTGGGCCCAGGACTGGGAGACCACCTGGTCGCTCACGTACTGGTTCTGCTCGCCGAACACGTCCATGGAGTTCTTCAGCGAGGTGACCTCCTCGTATCCTCCCTGGAGGTCGAGGATCTCCTTGATCCAGGTGAGGGCCTCGATGTTCTCGGCGCTGTCGAGGGTGGGGGCGCCGTCCTCGCCGATGCTGCCGCCGCCGAACACCTGCAGCCACATCTCGGTGGAGCCGGGGATGTCGCCGTCGAACCCGAGGGTCACAGGGGCAGAGCCCTCGAGGGCGGTGGCCTTCTCCACGGTCTTGAGGAACGCGTCGGGGTCCGAGGTGTCGAAGTCCTCGGGAGAGACGCCGGCGGCCTCGGCCGCGCGCGCGTTGACCAGGATCGCGCTGGGCTGGAAGAACTGCGGGATCGCGTACCTGGCGTCCTGGTAGGTGACGTCGTGGACGGCGGGCTCGTAGTACTGCTGCACGGGATCCACGCTGTGCGCCTCGAAGCCCTGGTCGAGAGGCAGGATGAGTCCCTGGGCGGCGAAGGTCGCCACCACCGCCCGGTCGAGCTGGATGAGGTCGGGCACCTGCCCGGATGCTGCCTGCGCGGTGAACTTCTGGGGGTCGAAGTTCGTGGTGTCCATGTCGATCTGGAGATCGGGGAGCTGCTCGGCCGCGTAGTCGGCGCGGGACTGGCCGACCTCGTCCGAGGGGTTGAAGCCCATCGTGGACAGGGCACCGGTCGCCTCGGTCGAGAACTCGTGGTCCTGCTCGCCGCCGCCCCCGCCGGACGTCTCGCCGCCGCCGCTGCACGCGGCGAGCCCGAGAACGCCGGTGGCCGCGCCCGCCTGGAGTACTCCTCGTCTGGTCAGCATGGTGCTCTCCTCCCGGGCGCGCGGTGCGCGCCTCTCGCGACGACGGGGCATCGCCCCTGGTCGGAGAATAGAGCCGCGCTCATCCAGCGGCAATGAACCCGTCCGAACGGTCCGGAGGGGCCCACCGGCCTGCTCGGGCCGGCCGGTCGCATCGCCGCGTCGGCCCCGTGTCGGACCGGTCCCGTCCTCCCGTTACGCGGGCCCGACCCGCCGGGCGTGCTCGACGGCGGAGCGGACCCCGCGGTCCCAGACGTCCCCGTGGCCGGGCAGGACCGTGCGCGCGCCCGTGGCCTCCAGGGCGGCCAGCGACTCGAGTGCCTGGGCGCTGTCGGCCGTAGCGGCCCCGGCGACGATGCGCGGGCCCGTGCTTGCGGTGTACGGGTCCAGCGTGACCAGCGCATCGCCGGTGAGGACCACGTCGCGGTCGGGAAGGTGGAGGGCGACGTGCCCGTCCGTGTGCCCCGGGGTCGCGATCACTCGAGGGCGACCCGGCGCGTGGAGGGTGGTGTCCGGAGCCAGGGGCAGGGTGTCGCTGACCCCGCGCACCAGGGCGGCACCCGCCAGCATCATCGAGACCAGCATGGGCACGGCGCGGGGGTGTCGGAGCGGGTACACGGCGCTGGGGTTCTCGTGCGCGTAGCGGTAGGGATGCGCGGCCAGCTCCGCATCCCGGGCGTGGGCGTAGATCGGCAGGCCGAGGCGCTGCACGAGCCGGCGAGCGGTGCCGACGTGGTCGAAGTGAGCGTGGGTGAGGACCAGCGCCCGGAGATCCTCGGGACGGTGCCCGAGGGTGCGGATAGCGGATCCCAGCTCGCGCCAGACACCGGGGAGCCCGGCGTCGACGAGGGTCAGGCCGTTCCCGCCCTCGATGAGATAGCAGTTGACGTGAGCGCGACGAATCAGGTGGACGCCGGTCGCCACATCAGGAACAAACATCACGACTCCCTTGCCGAGGGGACCGGGTGAGCGTTGCCGAGTGTACGAGCGGCTCGGCGCGGAGGTCACGGGCCGAGTGGTAGGGAGAGCCGGTGCCACGGCGCCCGTGGGATCCGGCGGCGACCGTCGGCCACCGGACGTGTCGGCCCGCTCAGCCCCCGCCGCCGTCGCTGGGGCCGGCGCCCTGCTGCTGCTCCTGCTCGTTCTGCTCATTGCGGCCGGCGTCGTTCCCCTGGCCCTGATCAGCCTGGTCGCCCTCACCGGCCGGGTCCTCGCCCTGCTCCGGGGTCGGTTCCTCGGACGGCTCCTCACTCGGCTCGGCGGGCTCCTCCGACGGCTCCTCGGAGGGTTCCTCCGACGGCTCGTCGGCGGGCTCCTCGGGCTCCGCCGGCGGCTGCTCACTCGGCTGCGGCTCCGGCGTGCTGCGGGAGCGCTCCTCGTTGTCCAGCTGGACCTCCTCGGGGAAGTCGAGCTTCTCCTGCCCCTCCAGCGAGCTCGACATGATGTCGCCCCAGATCGCGGTGGGGAACGTGCCGCCGGTGATGTTCCGCTCGCCGCCGAACGCCGTCAGCTGCTCCTCGGAGGTCCCGTCCTCGGACGGCTGGAACATGCCCACCGAGGTGACCAGCTGCGGGGTGAAGCCGACGAACCACGCCGAGCGGAAGCTCTCCGAGGTGCCCGTCTTCCCGGCCACAGGGCGACCATCCATGATCCCTTGCAGGTCACGGGCGGAGCCTTCCGTCGGCGGGCCCTGCAGGGCGACGGTCGCGTTCGTGGCGACCTCCTCGTCGATCACCCGCTTCTCCTCGCTCTGATGCTCATAGCGCGAGGACCCGTCGGGCCGGGTGACGGACTGGACGATGTAGGACTCCCGGAGGACGCCGCCGGAGGCGATCGTCCCGTAGACCTCGGCCATCTCCGTGACCGTCGGCGACGCCGAGCCGAGCACGTTGGAGGCCTCGGCACCCAGGCCCGGCGTCTCCTCCGGCAGCCCGAGGGCGACCGCGGTGTCCCGGGTGCGCTCGGGACCCACCTCGATGTTCGCCTCCGCGTAGGCGGTGTTGATCGAGTGCGTCGTGGCCTCGGCCAGCGAGACCCGCCCGTAGGAGTTGTCGCCGAAGTTCTTGACCGTCCAGCCGGGGAACTCCTTCGGGGAGTTGCCGTCCCAGCGGGAGTCCAGCGGGTAGCCGTCCTCGAGCGCCGAGATCAGGGTGAAGGTCTTGAAGATCGATCCGGCCTGCATGCGGGACTGGGTGGCGTCGTTGACGGACTGGGAGACGAAGTCCGGCCCCCCGTACATGCCGCGGATCGCTCCCGAGGAGGGATCCATCGTCACCGTGCCGACGCGGTTCTGCTCGGGGCGGTCCTCCGGCAGGTTCTCGATCGCCTGGACGGTGTTGTTCTGGATCGAGGGATCGATGGTGGAGACGATCTTGTACCCGCCGGTGTTGATCTCCTCCTCGGTGAAGCCCTGCTCGATCAGCTCGTTGCGGACCTGGGCCAGCAGATACCCGTTGGTGCCGCCCAGGGTGTTCTCGCTCTTGGGCTCGATGGTCTCGGGGAACTGCATCGCGTCGGCCTCGGAGGCCGTCATCTGGCCGGTGTTGACCTGCCGGGAGATGACCCGGTTCCACAGCCTCTGGGCGTCCTCGGGATTCTTGGCGGGATCGTAGGTGGAGGGGCCCGGGATCACCGCGACCAGCAGTGCGGCCTCCTCCTCGGTGAGCTCCGAGGCGTCCTTGCCGTAGTACGCCTGCGAGGCCTCCTGGATGCCGTAGGCGCCTCGCCCGAAGTAGATCGTGTTGAGGTATCTGGAGAGGATCTCGTCCTTGCTCAGCTCCTGGTCGATCTTCAGCGCCATCACCATCTCCTTCACCTTGCCGGCGTAGGAGGTGGTGGTGCCGGTGTAGTACCGCTCCACGTACTGCTGGGTGATGGTCGAACCGCCCTGCCGGGCGCCGCCGGAGAGATTGTTGACCATGGCGCGCACGATGCCGCGCGGGGAGACGCCGCGGTTCTCGTAGAAGCTGGAGTCCTCGCTGGCCACGACGGCGTCCTTGACGTTCTGCGGGATCTCCTCGGCATCGAGCTCGGTGCGGTTGACCTCGCTGAACTCGCCCATCTCGGTCTCGCCGTCGGCGAAGTAGACGCGGGTGGTCTGGGACAGCGCGAAGTCGGAGGGCTCCGGCACCTCGGTGTCGTTGTACAGCCACACGGCGAAGCCGAGGCCTGCGAGCACCATCAGCGCCATCGCGCCCACGATCATGCGCAGCGAGGGGATCCAGCGCCACGGGTTCCGCGCACCGGCCCGCGGGTAGTTCAGGAAGTTGGCCGGGACCGGCTTGCGGGGGCCTCTTCCGCCCCGGCCGCCACCGCCCGTACCGCGCGCTCCGGCTCCAGCTCCGGCCGCGGCGGCACTCGTGGCCGCGCCGCGACGAGCGGTCCGGGGTGCGGTGCCCGCGCTCTTGGACGGACGGGCGTGCCGGGCGGCGACCGAGGTGCGACCGCCCTCGCCGGCACCCGAGGCACCGCCGGCCCGGGAGCCGCTGCCTGCGCCCCTGGGGCTGCCGCCTGCGGCGCCGGCGCTCGCGCCGGCCGCTACGGCCCCTGTCCCGGCGGCGCGGCCACCCGTGGCGGACGAGCTGCGGCCGGTGCGGCTGGTGCCCTTGGGCGCGGGAGTCTTCGGCGCCGGCTTCGCCGGGGTCGCGCGACGGACTCCAGCGGCACGACGGGCACCACCGCTCGTCGGCTTCTTCGATCGGTTCGATCGGTCCGACGAGCCACGGGACGAGCGTCGGGATTCGCTCATGGCTGCTCCTGGTCCTTCGGGGACACGTCCTTCGGGGGCACGGACGCGTGCACGTGCCACCGGGGCACGCAGCTCCCCAGTATGCGCACGCCGCTGCGTCCGACGGAACGGCCCGGCGTCGAAGCACACAGACTATCCACGTCTCGTGCGGCGCCGCTCACACCCAGCCTGCGCGCCTGCACACGTCCCTCACGAGGAGGCCGCCCGGGACGCCGGTCCCGAGGGCGTCACTCCTCGCCGCGGGCGGCCCACCATGCCTTCAGCTCCTCGATGGCACGCTCCTCGCCGAGGGGGCCGTGCTCCATGCGCAGATCCAGCAGATGCTTGTAGGCCTCGCCGACCGCCGGGCCGGGGCTCATCCCGAGGATCTCCATGATCCGGTTGCCGTCCAGGTCGGGCCGGATCCTCCCGATCTCCTCCTGCTCGGCGAGGTGATCGATCCTCGCCTCGAGCTCGTCGTAGGCCAGCGCCAGCTGGCGCGCCTTGCGCCGGTTGCGGGTGGTGACATCGGCCCGGGTGAGGCGGTGGAGGTGCTGAAGGAGATCACCGGCGTCGGTGACGTAGCGCCGCACCGCCGAGTCGGTCCAGGGCGCGTCGGCGTACCCGTGGAAGCGCAGGTGCAGCTCCACCAGCCGGGCCACCTTCTTGGTGGTGTCCTTGTCGAACGTCAGCGCGCGCATCCGCTTCGCGGTCATCTTCGCGCCCACCGTCTCGTGGAACCGGAAGGTGACCGCACCGCCAGGTTCGAACCGGCGGGTGGCGGGCTTGCCCACGTCGTGCATCAGCGCGGCCATGCGCAACACCAGGTCGGGTGCCTCGCAGGGCCCGCCGGAGCCTCGGGGGCTCTCGAGATCGATCGCCTGGTCCAGCACCGTCAGCGAGTGCTCGTAGACGTCCTTGTGATGGTGGTGCTCATCGATCTCCAGCCGCAGCCCGGGCAGCTCGGGGAGGACATGGTCGGCCAGACCCAGCTCCACCATCAGCTCGAGGCCACCGCGGGGATGCGCACCGAGCATCAGCTTGACCAGCTCCTCGCGCACGCGTTCGGCCGAGACGATGGACAGACGCTCCGCGAGCGCCTCGATCGCGTCGGCCGTGGAGTCCTCGATGCGGAATCCGAGCTGGGAGACGAAGCGGACCGCGCGCAGCATGCGCAGCGGGTCGTCGGTGAAGGACTGCTCGGGGCCGACGGGGGTGCGCAGCACCGTGCGGGCGAGGTCGCCGAGCCCGTCGAAGGGATCGACCAGCTCCAGCGAGGGGATGCGCACCGCCATCGCGTTGACCGTGAAGTCGCGGCGGGAGAGGTCCCCGGCCAGGGTGTCCCCGAAGGCGACCTGCGGCTTGCGGCTGGCCGGGTCGTAGGACTCGGTGCGGTAGGTGGTGATCTCCACCTTCACGCCCCCGCGGGCACCGCCCAGGGTGCCGAACTCCCGGCCCATGTCCCACACCGCACCGTCATGGGTCCAGCCGCGCAGGATCGCCTCGGTCTCCTCGGGCCGCGCGGAGGTCGTGAAGTCCAGATCGGCACTGGAGCGACCCAGCACCGCGTCCCGCACCGGCCCGCCGACCAGGGCGAGCTCGAAGCCGGCCGCCTCGAACCGGCGGCCGAGGTCGTGGATCTCCTCGGGCAGCGCCCGGAACATCGACGCGGACCGGGTGCGCGCGATGTCGAGCCGCTCAGCGGTCTCAGCGGCATCGCCATCGGCGGGGTCGGTCGGCTCGACGGGGTCGACGGGGTTGGTCACTGCTCGTCCTGTCATGGGGTCGGGAAGCGGGTCGACGCGATGTAGAGGTCTCGTGCACCCGCAGCCCCTCTACGGTAGCGGCCGCTTACAGTGTCACCATGCCGTCGTCCCCGCCACTCGTGCGCCCGATTCTCGCGGCGCTGCTGGCGGTCCTGCTGCTCACGTCATCAGCGCTGGTGAGCGGACCGGCGACGCTGCTTCCGGCGGCCGATGCCGCTGGTCCCGCGGGTACCGGTCCCTCTCCCGAGGCGCCACCGGACCCTCCCGGGGACTCGCCGGTGAGCATGGATCTCGTCTCCCTGGATCCCACGTCGCTCGCTCCGGGCGGGATGGTCCAGGCGGAGGTCGAGGTGACGAACACCTCGTCGCAGCCGCTGAGCGACGTCGAGCTCGAGCTGCGCACCCGCACCTCCCGGGTCACCGACCGCGCGATGGTGGCCGACTGGCAGGCCGACTCCTCACCGGATACCACCGGCCCCGCGCTGACGACCTCGCCGGAGGTGCCCCAGCTGGACCCGGGCGAGTCCGCGACCCTGTCCATCGAGGCCACCGCCGAGGAGCTCGCCTACTCCGAGGAGCCCTACTTCTGGGGCACGCGCCGCATCTCGCTGACCGTCGTCGCCGACGAGGAGCCGCTGGCGGCGATCCGCTCCTTCGTCGTGTGGCGGCCCGCCGGCACCGAGGACTCCATCACCCAGTCCGTGCTGCTGCCGGTGGCCGCCCTCGACGCCTCCGCCCCGGTCACCGCTCCTGAGGCGCATGCGCAGTCGGCGGAGTCCGGCCGCCTGGCCTCGCTGGAGCAGCTCGCGCTGCGCGAGGACGTCGACTGGTGGCTGGACCCGGCACTGCTGGATCCGCCGCAGCTGCCCGTCGAGTCCGAGGAGGGCACACCCGCCCCCGACGACGCAGAGGACGAGGAGGAGGCCCCGCAGTCGCCACGGGAGTACGAGGCCCCGGCGCCCGCTTCCGAGATGGCCGACGCGCTGGGCCAGGGCGTGGGCGACCGCACCGTGCTGGGCATGCCCTACGCGCGCGCCGACCTGGTCAGCCTGCGCGAGGCGGGAGCCGACGGCGTGCGCAGTGCCGCCGAGGAGAGCGCCCGCAGCACGTGGGAGGAGGCGGACATCGCGCCCCGCGCCTCGGCGATGCGCCTGGAGGGGCCGAACACCGACGCCGCCGGCCTGCAGCGCCTGGCCGACGCGGGCGCCACCACCGCGATCATGCCGTCGACCTCGCTGCGCGCGGATGCCGGCTCGAGCGTGACACCAAGCTCCGTCGGCGTCGTCGAATCCACCGCCGAAGGGGGCGCCGGTTCCGGATCGGAGCTGCCCGTGCTCGCTCCGGATCCCGTGCTGTCCTCCGAATTCTCCCAGCTCACCGGCGACTCCGATACGGAGCAGACGCGCCAGCGCCTGCTCGCCGAGACGGCCACCATCGCCTCCGAGTACACCGACGCCCCTCGCCACCTCCTGATCGCTCCGGATCCCGAGGCATCGCTGGATGCCGCGGCCGCCGAAAGCGCCCTGGACGCGCTGGCCGCGGCGCCCTGGGTGGAGCCCGGACGCACCGGCGACCTACTCGATGCTGCCGACCATCGCTCCTGGACGACCGACCCCCAGAGCGAATCGGGGGAGCTGCTGGCCCTGGGCCGGCTCAGCATGCGCGACGTCCGGCCCTCGGGCCCCGGGCAGAACGGCCGCTGGGGCCACCTGGACGAGGCCGAGTCCCCCCAGCTCCTGGACCCCGACGCGCTGGCGGACCTGGAGGGCACCTGGAATCGGCTGGATGCCCTCGGTGCCGCCATGGAGGACGACACCCCGCTGGAGGCGCCCCGACTCGAGGTACTGGCGGGCACGTCGGTGCGATGGCGCGGCTCACCCGAGGTGCCTGCCGAGCGCGCCCAGGACGCCGCCGCAGTCTCCGATGAGCTGCAGGAGAAGATCCAGGTGGTTCCCGCCTCGGGGTACAACCTGATCTCCGATTCCGTCGGTGTGCCCATCACCATCACCAATCAGCTCGACACCCCCATCAGGGTCCGCACGGCCGTCTCCTCGGACCGTCCGCTGGTGCGCATCGGTGAGGCGCCCGTCGTGGAGGTCCCCGCCCAGGGACAGGTCGACGCCACCGTCCCCGTCGAGGCGATCGCCAACGGCACCGTCACCCTGACCACCGTGCTGACCGCCGAGGACGGCCAGCGGTTGACCGAACCGGTCGATGTCCCGCTGACGGTGAACCCGGCGTGGGAGAACTGGACCACGTTGCTGCTGGTGATCGCCATGGGGGTGCTGATGGTCGTCGGCGTGGCCCGGGCCCGGCGCACCGGCTCCGCCACCCGGGCTCCCGCCGTGCACGGCCCCGAGGATCCCGTCGAGCTCTCCCGCACCGGCCGCTCCATGCTCGACACGACGGCGACCGAGGCGGTGGTTGCCGAGGACGACGAGGCCGAGCAGCACAGCGAGGACGAGGAGCGGGACCCGCCCGGGGACTCCGGCCCCCCGGGCGCCGCCGGCGAGTCCCGCCGGGGGCGCCGGAGCGGGCCCGCCACCCATCGCCGTCCCATGAACGACCACGAGCACCACCACGGAGAGGAGGAGACCTGATGAGCACGTCCCTCCGCGTCCAGCATGTCCCGCGCCACCGCCGAGTCGGGGCCGTCCCCTCCAGCAGCACGAAGCTGCTGCAGGCCAGTGTGCTGATGGCCTCCGGCTCGGTGGTCTCGCGCATGCTCGGCTTCGTGCGGAACTTCCTGTTCGGCACCATCTTCACCGGCTCCATGTCTGCCGTCGCCAACGCCTTCAGCGCCGCGAACGTCCTGCCCAACACCATCTGGCTGCTCGTCGGCGGCGGCACCCTGAACGCGATCCTGGTGCCGGCGATCGTGCGCGCCGTCAAGCGTCCCGATCGCGGCAGCGACTACATCTCCCGGCTGATGACGCTGGTGGCCGCCGTCGCCCTGGGGATCACGGCCATCTGCACCCTGCTGGTGCCGCTGCTGCTGACCGTCACCAGCGGCGTGCTGCCCCCGGCGACGTTCGCGCTCGCGGTGCAGCTGGGCTACTGGATGATGCCGCAGATCTTCTTCTCGGCGCTGTACGTCATGTGCGGCCAGCTGCTGAATGCGCACGACTCCTTCGGTCCGTACCAGTGGGCACCCGTGCTCAACAACCTCGTCGCCATCCTCGGCGCCGCGATGTTCCTGGGCGTGTGGGGGAAGGTCGGCTCCCCGGACGAATGGACCATGCCGATGGTCATCGCGATGGCCGCGATCAACGTCGGCGGATCCGCGGCGCAGGTGCTGTTCCTGTTCTGGTACGTCAAGAAGCTCGACCTGCGGCTACGCCCGCGCTGGGGCTTCCGCGGGCTGGGGCTGGGCAAGCTGAGCCGGATCGGGCTGTGGACCCTGGCCATGCTGGGTCTGGGTCAGCTGGGCATCTGGTCCTCGCGCTGGGCCACCGGCGACGCGGTGCGGATGACGGAGCAGCTGGCGGACCAGCCGGACCTCGCGGCCCGGTACCCGGCGCTGCTGACCATGGAGTGGGCCTACCTCGCGTTCATGCTGCCGCAGGGCATCATCGCCGTCACCCTGGTCACGGCCACGTTTCCGTCGCTCTCACGGCACGCGGCCGAGGGCGAGCACGCCGGGGCGCTGGACCGCTATGCCGAGACCAACCGGCTGCTGGCGGTGCCGATGGTGCTGTGCACGGCCGTGTTCATCGCCCTGTCAGGGCCGATCATGTGGGTGATCGGCGGCGGCACCGGGGAGATCGGGGCCCGCGCCAACGGCACGGTGCTGATCGGCTACATCCTGGGCCTGGTGCCGTTCGCGTCGCTCTACCTCATCAAGCGCGTCTTCTACGCCTACGAGGACGCACGCACGCCGTTCCTCACGCAGATCCCGATCACGGTGATCTCCTTGCTCTCGGTGCCGATCATCCTCACGACGGTGGACCCGAAGTGGGCGGCATTCTCCGCCGCCGCCTTCACGAGCTTCGGGAACCTGATCGCCTGGATCCTGGCCGCCTGGCAGCTGCGCCGCCACGCGCGCGCCGTGGGCACCACGCCGCCGCAGCTCGCCGTGGGCGCGAGGGTGCTGGGCAAGCTGCTCGGCGCCGCCGTGGTCAGCTGGGCGGTCGGCACGGGACTGGTCGCCCTGGCCGGGGACCTGTTCTGGGTCCACCGGGTCCTGGCAGCGGGGCTCGGCGCGATCGTCGCGGCCGTCATGACGGCCGTGTTCGTGGCCCTGGCGTGGCTGATGAACGTGGCCGAGGTGCGGATGCTCGTGGGCTACGCCCAGCGAGCGACCAATAAGCTGGCCCGCCGTGGTCCGAGAGTGAGCTCGTAGCATGGAAGGCGCTCGTGACGGGCGCACGCCCGCAGGACGAGGAGAAGGACGGTCCGTGAACACGACTGAGCAACAGGACGCGCTGCGTTCCCGGTGGACCCTGGAGGGGACGATCCCTCTGGCCGGTGTCGCCGACGGCGCCGCGTGGCATCGCGCCCGATCGGTGGCCACCGGTGAGAGCGTCACCCTGTTCATCGTGCGCGGCCCGGCCGCTCTCGAGGCCGCCGACGCCGTCCGCCGCGCCTATCTGGTCGAGGACCCGCACCTGGTTCCCGTGCGCGACATCGTGGTGCTCGAGGGCTCGGACGAGAACCCTGGCGATGCCGGCCCCGCCCGCGCCGCCGAGGGAACCGGTGGAGCCGACGGGGAGGAGCCGACCGGCGAGTCGCGAACCGGGGAGGGGCCGATGACGATCGTCGAGTACCCGCCGCCACCCGCGCCGCCGCTCGCTGCCCTGCTCGGCAAGGGGCCGCTGCACCCGGAGACGGCCCGCTCGATCATCGGCGAGGCCGCGACCGGCCTGGAGGTCGCCCGCCGCCGCGGGGTGCGCCACCAGTTCCTGGATTCCAACCGCGTGTTCGTCGACACGGCCTCGGGCGAGGTCTCGGTGCTCGGCGTGGGCGTGGAGGCGGCTGCGCACACCAACCTCGACCGTTCGCGCGAGGTCGCCTCCTTCCAGGACACCGCGGCCCTGGTCGCGCTGCTGTATCGCGCGCTCACCGGCCGCAGTCCGCAGCACGACGCCTCGGGAACCGTGCCGCGACCCTCGTCGATCGTGGACACCGAGATCCCGGCGGATCTCGACCTGCTGTGCGACCTGGTGCTGAACGAGACGGCCGACGACATCCCCGAGACCACCCGCGGGCTGATCGCCGCCCTCGAGCCGTGGCAGTCCATCCCGGTCACGCTCGAGGCGTACCCGCGCGGGAGCCGCCCGGCCGGCCCCTTGCAGCAGCACGGGGAGCCGGGCAGGACGGACGAGCGAGGCGAGCCGGACAAACCGTCCGTGACGGACGAGCGGGGCGAGCCGGTCGAGCCGTCCCACCCGGTCGAACCGTCCGAACCGGTCGAGCCGGACGAGGACACGGTCGTCCGCCCGGCCGGCCCTGGCACGGAGGCCCACTCCGCTGCCGGTCCCACCACCGCTGGAGCGCTGGCAGCGGCCGGCGCCGTCGGTGCGGCGACCTCTCAGACGACTCCGCCCGGCTCGACGCCCGGCCCCGTGCCACCGGTGGATACCGCGCGCGACCAGGCCCCGAGCGCCGCAGCATCCGCGCCGGCAGCTGAGCCGGCGCCGGCAGCTGAGCCTGCGGTGGCAGCGGCCCGCGGGGCCGCGCCGGGCCCTGCAGGTGCTGCGGAGCCGGAGGACACGGCCAAGCCGGTGGACACAGCGGAGCCTGCGGAGGCCGTGGAGTCCGTGGAGACCGCTCAGACATCGGCCGAGGCCCGAGGGCTGGTAGAGGATCTCCACCTGGACGAGAAGCGGTCCAGCAGTCCGTTCCCCGGTCAGCTCGACATCACGCCGCCGCCGCGTCCCACCACCCCTGCCGCTCCCGAGCCGCAGGAGGCGCCGGCGGCGTCGGACCGCACGCAGCCGTCGGAGCCGTCGCACTCCGGCCACGCCCCGCAGTCCGGCTCCCCGGAACAGTCATCGGCCCCTGCCGCAGCGGGAGCGGGCGCCGTCGCCGCCGGAGGTGTGGCCGCCGACTCGCAATCGGTCGACCCGGACATCCCCGCGCGCACCGCAGGCACCCAGTGGCCGCTAACTCCGGTCCACGACGCCGAAGCCGCCGATCCGCTCTCGCCGTCACAGGCTCCGGAACACAGCACGGCACCTCCCGAGCAGCCGCGTCGGACCTCGCCCGAGCATCCCGACGCGAGCGGTGTGCCCGATACGCAGACCCCGCAGCAGGATGAGGACGCAGCGGCTGCCGAGGCGGCGACTCCCACCTCGGCCGGCCCGGTCCATCACACCCCCAGCGCCGGGTCACCGGCACCGATGGCGGTCTCGGGACGCACCGAGTCCCTGGCGCCGGTGGTCAGCGACGGCCCCATCGTGGTGCGCGGTCGCGATCGCTCCGCCCTGGAGGATCCGCCCGAGGAGGCCACGGTGCCGTCGGGCCGCGGCACTCTGTTCCGCGACGTGGTCGGCATCGCCGTGGACGCCGACGACCCCGAAACCTACGCGCTGGGCCCGACGCAGGCCGAGGAACGCTCCCGGCAGTCGCAGTGGATCCTCATCGGCGGCGTGCTGGTGGTCATCGTGGCCCTGGTGTTCGCGCTGACCACCGTCACGTCCGGGCTGCGCGAACGCATGGCCAACCCGCTGGACACCTCGCCCGTCGCGTCACCCACGGAGACCGAGACGGACGAGGCGCCGGTCGAGCCCACCCAGGACACCGAGGAACCCGAGCTGCCCGCCGCGCAGATCGGCGGCATCGAGCTGTTCGCACAGGGCACTGATCAGCCGCCGGACAACGCCGACCAGCAGGAGCGGATCACCGACGGGGACCCCGGGACCTTCTGGTCCACCAAGTACTACGCGAGTCCCGACTACGGCGGCCTGAAGGAGGGCGTCGGCGTCCGGGTGAATCTGGTGGAGCAGTCGAAGCTCTCGGCGGTGACCGTCACCACCGCCCGCAACAGCGGCGGGACACTGGAGCTGCGCGCCGTGAACGACGACGGCTCCCCGGGGGACGTCCTGGCCAGCGGCGAGTTCGCCGGAGACGGTGAGGTCCGTCTGGAGCCGGGCGAGCCCGTGGAGACGGACAAGGTCATCCTGTGGCCCAGCGACCTGCCGCCCGACAGCGAGGAGTCCGGCAAGTTCCGGGCCCGCATCGCGGAGATCCGCGTCGAATGAGACGGCTCGGGTTCCGTTCCTCGTCGCGGCGTCACCGGGGCGGGAGCGGTCCGCGCCGCACGTCGGTACTGGGCATCCCGGTCCAGCTGATCCTGGTCGCGATGGTGATCGCCGCTCTCCTGGGAGCACTGCTGGCGGCCGCTCTCGAGCAGTCCACCGCCAGTCGCACCCATTCCGGGTCCTCCGCGGTCGATGCGCCCACGGGCGCCGGGAAGAATTCGTCCGGTCTCCCCGTTATCACGGAGACAACTCTCGGCACCGAGGTCCAGAGGCTCGTCGACGCCGGCATGATCCAGCCGCCGACCAGCTTCGACGCCACCGAGTGCCTGCGGGAACAAGGAATCCAGGACTCGATCCTGATCATGGAGGAGGTGGCGTGGGGCACCGACGAGACGCACGGCTGGCTGCTCGTCCACGGTCCGATGGACCGCGAGACGCTGCGCGCCAACGGCGGCACCGTCTCGGCGACCGTCGTCCTGCCCAACTGCGGATCGGCCGACGGAGGCGACGTGGACCCGCAGCAGTCACGACTGTGGTCCGGAAGCGTGATGATCGGCTCCCTCTGACGTCACCGACGCACCTCGGTCACGACCGGCCACCGGCGTCTCGCCCTCCTCTGCTCCATACTTGATCGCGGTGCTCCCGCTGACCGACCACGACGCATCCCACGGAAGGACATCACCCATGTCGCAGCCCATCCAGGCCCTCAACATCCTCGGGGGCGCCGCCGCCTCGGCGGACACCGCACCGGCGGCCGCACCCGAGCCCACGGGTGACGAGACCATCCACGAGGTGGTCATCGTCGGTTCGGGGCCTGCCGGCTACACCGCCGCGATCTACACCGCGCGCGCCGAGATGAAGCCCATCGTCATCGCGGGCGCGCTCGACGCCGGTGGCGCCCTGATGACCACGACGGACGTCGAGAACTACCCCGGCTTCGTCGACGGCATCCAGGGCCCCGAGCTGATGACCACGATGCAGGAACAGGCTGAGCGCTTCGGTGCCGAGATCGTCTACGAGGACGCCGTCGACCTCCAGCTCGAGGGAGACGTCAAGACAGTCACCCTCGACGACGGCACCGTGTACCGGTCCCGGTCCCTGATCATCTCCACGGGCTCTGCGTACCGCGAACTCGGCGTCGACGGGGAGAAGGAGCTCTCCGGCAAGGGCGTCAGCTGGTGCGCGACCTGCGATGGGTTCTTCTTCAAGGATCAGGACATCGTGGTGATCGGTGGCGGCGACAGCGCCGTGGAGGAGGCGACGTTCCTGACCCGCTTCGGCAAGTCCGTCACCCTGGTCCATCGCCGTGATCAGCTGCGCGCCTCGAAGATCATGGCCCGCCGCGCCGAAGCCGATCCCAAGCTCCAGTTCGCGTGGAACAGCGAAGTGGTCAGCATCAACGGGAGCGACAAGGTCGAGTCCGTGACGCTGCGGGACACCGTCACCGGCGAGGAGCACACCATGTCGACCTCCGCGGTGTTCGAGGCGATCGGCCACCTTCCCCGCACGGAGCTTCTGCGCGGAAAGCTGGAGCTCGACGAGCAGGGTTACATCGTGTGCGAGGGCCGTTCCACGTACACGTCCGTCCCGGGGGTGTTCGCGGCGGGGGACGTCGTGGACCACACCTACCGCCAGGCCATCACCGCGGCCGGGACCGGATGCCAGGCGGCGCTGGACGCGGAGCGGTGGTTGACCGATCGCGACGCTCTGGCCGATGCGGAGGCGAAGACGGCGGACCCGGAGGAGACCGTCGTGGTGACTGCCGAGGCGCAGCCCGCCGCTGGCTGAGGTGCCCTGATCGCCCGCTCCCATGGTTCACGCACCGTCTCAGGCCGTCGTACTGCTCACGGCTGACTGGGCCGGCCCGGCGAGGCCGGCCCCGACGGTGCTGCGCGAGCTCTCACGGCGGTGGGGCAGCGCCGTTGCCACGCTCATCATCGACGACCCGCACGAGGACGTGCTGGATCGTCTTGAGGTCGACGTGCTCCCGACGTGGCTGGGGTTCGAGCGCGGGGAGGTTCCCGACGACGGGGTGGCCGGCACGGACGTTCACGCGACTGGGTCCGCGCTCCTGGTCGTCGAGGAACTACGCGGCCTCGGCATGACGGGAGAGGATCTCGTTCTCGCCGGGCCGTGGCGGCTGGTCCACCGCCGCCGCGGTGCGCTTCCGAAGCACGTGGTCGCCTCCGAGTTCGGCCCGCGCTCGGGGCGGGCCGACGCGTAGCTCTGGAGGAGGAGGCGCCACCGGAAGCTCTCCGCGCAGTGGCTGGCAAGTTGCCCGAGAACCACCGCAGTGGCGTGCACGAATAGGTTGTGCACAGGGTTATCCACACCGCTGTCCACAAGCACTGGGCGCGTGGTCCACACCGTTGTCCACAACGTGGTGTGGACAAGTCCGGGGTCTCGGTCCGTCCTCAAGGAGAGCGATCGCGGAGCTGACCTGCACAGATGATCGCTCTAGTGATGTACTTCACTCGTTCCCGGCAGTGTTTTCTCCACGTGGACCAACTGTGCTGGAACCCGCTTGGCGCACTTTTCCACATCGTTACGCACACTGTGCACGGTACTCACGTGGATCGGTCCACTGCAGAGCGCGTCAACATCGCACTACTCGGCTACCGACGGAGCCCGCAGCCGTCTACTGGCGTACCTTCCCCGTGGTTTCACGTGGTCCGGGCTCTTGGTTGGCGTGCTCTGGCGTGAGCCCAGCGCCGGGAGTTGAGAGTGCCGAGCGCGCTCGGTCCGCTTCCTTGCCATCCGCCGTCCACCTCGCGTTAACCGCCGGCGCGATTGCAATGTTGGGCACGTACTGTCGGTTCGCCGTGAAACGTCTTGTCTGGGGATGGCGCCGGTCTCGCTGGGTCGCCCTTCCTCGACACCCGCCGCCGACGATATGAGCGCCCAGGTTTCGCGTGAAACCATTGGGACTCATGCCGACCCGGACCATCGTGGCGGACGTTGGCTGGTCCGAATGCGTGCCCATCTGAAAGCGTACCCACGACCCGGTGGTAGCCTCGGGCGCGTAGCCCGAGTTGCACGTGAAACGGAGACAAACGGCGGTAGGAGTCTTTGCGCGTCGGACGGCCACGCTGCACGCCAACGCGAGGACCATTCGCCGCAGCGCGTTTCCCGTGAAACTAGGGCAGTTTGTTCCTGTGCGAGCCAGTTGCCGACCGACCCCGAGGCCTGCTCTGACACATCGACGGCGCATTGGCCCAATACAACACGCACCAATCCGCGGCGATCTCCCCATCGCGCACTCCGCTCCCGCCACACATGGGCCCCTGGCGGCTTCACGTGAAACGGAGAGCCCTGCGTCCTCATGGGAGGGGCCGTCCAGCCTGGGACGCCCGCGGTTCCTCGCGCCAGTCACAGAGCGTTTCACGTGTAACGAGACCTCGAGACCGGTAGGAACTAGGGCGGCGAAGGCCGCTGGGGTTCGGGTCCGTCTGGTGGGCGGGGGCGTCACGACGTCCGACGCCAGGGGCAGAAGCAAGAACATCCGGGCTGAGATCGAGGGCTTCCCGTGAAACCTCGCCGGAGGACGTGCTCCTTCGTCAGCTCCGTCCCTCCCTGCCACGTGACCACGCAACGCGGTGGCGGTGGAGCTCACTGCGCCAAGATCGGCTTCCAGCCAGCGACCCGGACAGGTTGAGCGACAGACGCCGACCGAGGGGTGAACCCGGACTGTTGCCACTGTCCTGCCCGCTTCACGTGAAACGTAACGCTCGGCGGGGCAAGCTGCGTCGCAAACTCAGCCGCCAACAGGCCCGCACCCGCACCCACTACGACGGTCGGTCTCGTCACGAGGGAGATGGCGAGCCTTCACGGCCACAGGATCGGTGCCGTCCATGCCAGCGAAGTCAGATCGCCCGTGTCCGAAGTCGGGGGTTGCCGGAACGCGGTCGGTGGACACCTCACACCCTCGGGGACCGTAGCCCGGCCAAGAACTGCTGAGCCCGCGCGAGACGGGTTTCACGGGAAACTGGCGTGGCGGGGAAGCTTCTGGCTGGAACGCCCGCCCACGTGGATGCAAGGGCGTCGACTATCCGCCACGAAGGAACGCCACCGCGATGCCCTCGACACGACCTGCGACCGATCCCGGTTTCGCGTGAACCCACCTGCGAATCAGACATGACGCATCCCGGGCTGAGATCGGCGGAGTTTCACGTGAACCGGCGCGTGCCGGCAAGCAATGCCCGGCCCTGACCGCGATCGCGCCCCGTGATTGGCGCGACGGGCTCTTCTGGCGCTTGTCACCCGACTCAACGTCCCCGTATCCCCGTCGGCTGTGGTTTCACAGGAAACGCTCCGAATTCCCTTACAGTTGCGTCCGGTCAGGCGGCCCGCAGCGGCTGCAACGACGCAACGACGCAACAACGCAACGACGCAACGACGCAACGACCGAGTTTCACGGGAAACGCCGAGTGGCACCCTAGTCGCCGTCGGGCCGTCTACTCGTCCTGAGGTACGGATGCGCCTCGGTCCTCGCCACGCCACTGACAACAATAGGCTTCACGGGGAACTCAGCGTGACCCTCCGCGACATCAAAGCGATCAGGCGTTGCTGACCCAAACCCGCCGGCCTGGAGGCGGGACTGTCAGCGCAGCCGCGCCTGACGTTCCACGGGAAAGCAGCCGCGCCTGACGTTCCACGGGAAACGAGGGCAACAACGGTCGCCCGAGGGCTCGTCGGCGCGGGGGACCACCCACTGTCACTCAACCAATGTCGCCACCTTGCCTCGGCACCCCTCACCGAATGGCGCTATCCACAACATCATGCACATCGGTGGAAAAGGCAGAAGGGCCCCGCGGACTGCGAAGGGGACCACACGGTCCGCGGTACTGCAGATGCTCACCGGCGCTCCGGTCCGGGCCGGGGGTAAGGATCGAGGTGATGGCGAGTTATTCTGACACTCGACGATCGCCACGTCAGCTCCCTGCCCGCGATCCCCGGCAGTCCGTCTACTTCCGGGCGCACCAACAGACTCGCCCGTGGTCGGGGTCATCCCGACACCAGGCCGAGCCCAGCTGGCACGGGCGCCCTCCGGCTTGATTAGGGGCAGCTGGTTGTCCGAGGCGCTCATCGCGGATACCGCTCCCCGCCCCCGGCCACGGGCAGCGAGCATGCACAAGGGGGCCGGCATCACTGCCGACCCCCTCAATGCATTAGTCCAACGAACTCAGCTCTCGGGCTGGTCCTGCGAGTCCGCGTGCCCGCCTGCTCCGGCTCCGATGTTCTCGACCAGACGTTCCAGGTCATCGAGGTTGGTGAACTCGAGCGTGATCTTGCCCTTGCGCTTGCCAACATCGATCCGCACCTGGGTCTCCAGGCGGTTCGACAGTCGGCTGGTCAGATCGACCACGTGCGGGTCGTACGTGCTGCGGCGGGGCGTGCGGGTGGTCGCCTGCTGCTGCCCGCCACGGGCCACCAAGCGTTCCACGGCACGAACGGAGAGCCCTTCACTGACGATTCGCTGTGCCAGCTCCTCCATCAGTGAGGGGTCGTCCAGCGACAGGAGCGCGCGGGCGTGACCGGCGCTCAGCGCCCCGCTGGCGAGCCGTCGCTGCACGAGGGCGGGCAGGCGCAACAGACGCATCGTGTTGGTGATCTGAGGCCGTGAGCGACCGATACGCTCGCCGAGCTCATCCTGGGTGCATCCGAAGTCCTCGAGGAGCTGCTGGTAGGCATTGGCCTCTTCCAGCGGATTCAGCTGCGTGCGGTGGAGGTTCTCCAGGAGCGCGTCCCGCAGGAGATCGTCATCGCTGGTCTCCCGGATGATCGCGGGGATAGAGGTGAGTCCCGCACGCTGAGCGGCGCGCCAGCGCCGCTCACCCATGACGAGTTCGAACGACTCCCCATCCTCCGTGACTGGAATCGGGCGCACTACCACGGGCTGGAGGACACCGACCTCGCGCAGTGAGTACGCCAGTTCATCCAGCTCGTCATCGTCGAACATCGTGCGGGGGTTGCGCGGGTTCTCCCGGATCTCGTGGATCGGGACCTCCGCGAACTCCGCACCGGGCACGCTGAGCAGACCCTGACGGTCCTCCTCCGCCGACGGCCCCTGCGCCGGTTCCGGTTCAGCGCCCTCGGCGGCCGGCTCCACGCTGCTCTCGCGCCGCGTCTCCGCGGAGTCGCCCTCCCCGCCATCCCGGCCTCCGGGCGCGGCGTCCTGGCTCTCGCGAACGTCCTCCGGTGATTCCGGCGCGGTCCCATCGACCGCCCCGGCGCCATCAGTATCCGTGTCGGCGAGCGTGCCCGGCGCAGTCCCCGCCGAGGAGCCGGCAGCCGACTCCTGGCCCGCGGCAGCCTCGGCAGCCTGCGCAGGAGTCAGCTCCACGGCCTCGACGTCGACCACGGGGCTGTCTTCAGCGGTCGTGGAACGACCCGGGGCGGGTCCCGGGGAAGCGCTTGCCGCTGCCGGGTCCGCTTCCTTCGCCGACGCGGGAACAGAGGCCATACCGCTGGCGGCGGCGCTGGCCGAGGAGCCGCGGGAGCGCTTCGAAGTGCTCCCCGTGGAGGCTTTCCGGCTCGATGCCGTGCGGGCGGATGAGTCCGCGCGGCCGGCAGTGCCACGAGATGACGCCGACGAGCTCTCCGTGCTGCTGTCCGCGCTCTGCGCAGCAGTCTCCTTGTCGGCGGCAGACTTCTTGGCAGCGGCGGGCTTCTTGGCAGCGGCCGGTTTCTTGGCAGCGGTCGGCTTCTTGGCAGCGGTGGTCTTCTTGCCGGCAGTGGGCTTCCTGCCGCCGCTCGATGTCGAGCCGGATGCCGTACCGGCCGTGCTCGCAGCACCGTCGGGAGCCTGGTCGGCCTGGTCGGCCTGGTCGGACTGCCCGGCGGCCGGGGCTCGCGACGTCGACCGCTTCGCGGCGGAAGCTCCCCGGGAGCCGGCGGAGCGGGATGACGATGTCGACCCTCGGCCGCGGCGCTCGGCAGCGGCGCGCGCCATCGCGTCGGCCAGGTCCTGGCGATCGGCGCGCTCACGCGCGGGGCGGTCCTCGTCGTCCGACGCCTTCTCGCCGGAGAAGAACATGTCCACCGGGCGCTCACTGGCCCCCTGGTCCTCGGCCTCCGACGGCGGGCGCGTGCGAGTACGAAGCTCCTGCTCAGGTGCGGGTGTGGCGCCCGCTCCCGGGATCAGGGCGCCGAGTCCTCGACCCAGTCCTCGCTTCTGCGTCATGGCCGTTGTCCTTCCGGAAAATGTCGTCCACCGTGGGTGGGACCAGGAACGCTCGCGGTCTCACCGCGGCGTCGTTCCGAGGTCGGTGTCATGGAGCGGGGCGAATGGTCAGTTCGTGCGCCGCTGCTCGATACGCGAGAGCGCCGCTGGAACCCGGATCGTACGTCAGCACCGTCTGGCCGTAGCTCGGCGCCTCGGAGATCCGCACGGAACGCGGGATCGTCGTCTCCAGGGTCTGCTCCGGGAAGTGGTCCCGGACGTCCTGGGCGACCTGTGCGGCGAGCCGGGTTCGGGCGTCGTACATGGTCAGCATGATCGAGGAGACCACCAGCTCGGGATTCAGGTGCTGGCGGATCAGATCGATGTTGTTCAGCAGCAACGTCAGGCCCTCGAGCGCGTAGTACTCGGCCTGGATGGGGATCAGCACTTCGCGAGCCGCGACCAGCGCATTCACGGTCAGCAGGCCCAGCGAGGGCGGGCAGTCGATCAGCACGTAATCCAGCCGGGGCAGGCCCTGCTCCTCCCGGAAGGCCAGATAGTCCCGGATGGCGTTGCGCAGCCGGTTCTCACGGGCCACCAGAGCGACCAGTTCGATCTCGGCGCCGGAGAGGTTGATCGTCGCCGGGGCGCAGTGGAGGCCGGCCATGTCCGGGACGTCCTGGACCACGTCCTGCATCGCCGCCGACTCCACCAGCACCTCGTACATGCTGGGCACCTCGGCGTGGTGCTCGATGTTCAGAGCGGTCGAGGTATTGCCCTGCGGGTCGGAGTCGATGACCAGCACCTGCAGGCCGCCCATAGACAGAGCCGCCGCCAGATTCACGGCGGTCGACGTCTTGCCGACGCCGCCCTTCTGGTTGGCAATGGTGATCACGCGCGTGCTCGCCGGCGCCTCTAACTCGAGGCCCTCGAGCTCCTTGCGGCGAGCGTGATCCCGGGCGAGCTCGCGCATCAGCGGAGTGTCCTCCATCGGCCCACGGCCCGGAGAGGAATCTTCGCGCTGGTCAGCCACGTGGATCTCCCTTCCTGCTCGCCGGCACCCGGCGACGCACTTGGACCACTGTAGTGGGAACCTCGACCTCACCGACCCCGTACTGGGAGATCTGGGCATCGGTGCCGCCGAGCCGGCGCAGCACCTTCTGGGCGGCGTCCAGCTCGTCGGCGGCCGAACTGCCCTTCATCGCGAGCAGCTGGCCGCCCTCGCCGACCAGCGGCAGCGTCCAGCGTGCGAGCTTGTCCAGGGCGGCGACCGCCCGGGCGGTGACCACGTCGAAGCTGCGCGCACCGTGCAGATCCTCCGCGCGCGCGCGGACGACCTCCAGCCCCAGGCCGAGCTCCGCCTCCATCTCCTCGAGCCAGGTCGCCCGGCGCTGCATGGTCTCGATGAGCGTGACCCTCACTCCCGGCCGCGCGATCGCAAGCACCACACCGGGCAGTCCCGCACCGGATCCGACGTCGGCCAGCGTCGAGGCGTCGGGGTCGATCGCGTCGGCCATCAGCGCACAGTTGAGGATGTGCCGCTCCCACAGCCGCTCCACCTCGCGCGGGCCGATGAGTCCGCGTTCGGGGCCCTGCTCGGCGAGCATGCCGGTGAAGCGCTCCGCCAGCTCGAGACGGTCCGCGAACAGACGCTCGGCCGACGGGCGCAGCGAGTCGGGCAGGGACAGCATCGGGCGCCTCAGGATCCGGGGTAGATCACGACATGGCGGCTCTTGCCGTCCCCGTCGGACTCCGACCGCAGGCCCTCGCGCTTGGCGACGTCGTGGACGACCTTGCGCTCGAACGGGTTCATCGGTCGCATCGGGACCGGGGCACCGGTCTCCTTCGCCTCGGCGGCCGCCTGGGCGGCGAGGTCCTCGAGGCTGTCCTTGTGCTCGGCGCGGAAGCCGCCGATGTCGAGCATGAGCCGCGAGCGGTTGCCGGTGCGGGTCTGCACGGCCAGCCGCGCGAGCTCCTGCAGGGCGTCGAGCACCTCGCCCTTGGGCCGGTTCACCTTCTCCAGCTGGTGGGCGCCGCGGATCTCGACCGAGGCGCGATCACCATCCACGTCGATGTCGATGTCGCCATCGAGATCGGCGATGTCCAGCAGCTCCTCGAGGTAGTCGGCGGCGATATCGCCCTCCTCCTCGAGCCGGCGCAGCCGCTCCTGGGAGGACTCCGTCGGATCGGCCTCGTCCTCCCCGCCGTCCTCCGGGTCGCCGGAGGCACCACGGTCCTCCTCGTCGGCCGACTCGGCAGGTCGGGCCGCCTCGGGGCCGGACTGCCCGGCATGCCCGGACTCAGCGGCGGGCTCCGGGGCGGACCGGGCAGAGGCCTCGGACGCGGCGGACTGCTCGGGCGCGGTCACCGGCTGGTCGTCGGCCTCGCCGGCGGTCGGGACATCAGGCGTGGTGTCGTTCATTCGGTCCTCCGGGGAATGCTGGGATGAGTCGGGTGCGCTCCCGGGAGCGTCCGTGCTCCCGGGGTGCGAGGTCACTTCTTGCGCTTGGACTTCTTCTTCGCGCTCTTGTTCAGCGGGGACGTCGACGGGGGCGGCGTCGGGGTCTCGCCGGCCGCCTCCTGGGCCTTGCGCCGCTCCTCGGCGGCCTTCGCACGGGCCGCGCGGGCGCGCTCGAGCTTCTCCTGGTCAGTGAGCTTCTTGCCGCCGCGGTTCTTGCTCACCGGCTGCACGCGGATCTGCGGATCGGGCTCGGGTTCGCTGACCTTCTTGGGCGGGGTGAAGTCGAGCGGCTCGAGGCCCTTGCGCTCGCGCTTGGCGTTGATGCGCGACTGGCGCTCCTTCTCCGCGTCCGATCCCGGGGTGGGGGTGGCGCGGATGACGATGTACTGCTGGCCGAAGGTCCACACGTTGGTGGTCAGCCAGTAGATGAGCACACCGATCGGCATGCCCGGCCCCGTGATCACGTAGATGAACGGGAGCATGTACAGCATCATCTTCTGCGTGTTCGCCATGGGGCCCTCGAGGGCCGCCTTGGGCATGTTCTTCATGGTCAGTTCCTTCTGGGTGAAGAAGGTGACTGCACACATGCACGCGATGATGATGGCGGCGACGATCCGGGTGGTCATGCCACCCTCGCCCGCGTTGAGGAACGAATCGGCGATGGTGACGTCGCCGAAGATGGTGGAGTTGCTGGCACTGCGAGCCAGGTCCGAGGTCAGCGGTCCGAAGCGTTCACCGTCGGCCGCATCGGGGAGCTTGACGTAGAGCACACGGAAGAGGCCGAAGAAGATCGGCATCTGCAGCAGCATCGGCAGGCACGAGGAGAACGGGCTGGCGCCGGCGTCCTTGTACAGCGCCATCGTCTCCTCCGCCATCTTCTGGCGGGAGGCCTGGTCCGTCTTGCCCTTGTACTTCTTCTGGACCTCTTTGAGCTCGGGCGAGACCATCTGCATCGCGCGCGAGGCCCGGATCTGCCGGACGAACAGCGGGATGATCAGGGTGCGCACCACGGCCGTGAGGCCGACGATCGACAGCACCCACGTGATGCCGGAGTCCGGTTCCATGAACGTGGACAGCAGCGCATGGAACTGCACCATGAGCCATGCGACGGCCCACTCGATGGGAAACAGGGGGTTCATCGGCCTGGTCTTCCTGCCGCCCGGATGCGCATGACGTTCATACGAGGTGACGGCTGTGGTCGGGAGTCTTGGACAAGGGTAGGCCCTAGCGGGCCGGGTACCGCAGTCGGCGTGGATTCCTCCACATGCCCGGTGCAGGCACCGGATCGGGACCGCCGCGGGTGAGCGGGTTGCAGCGCACGATCCGCCCGATGGTCAGCAGCGTCCCCTTGAGCGCGCCGTGCACGCGCAGGGCGTCCATGCCGTACTGCGAGCACACCGGGTCGTACCGGCAGGCGGGCGGCGTGTACGGGGAGATGCCGACCTGGTAGGCACGCACCAGCAGTGCGAGAGCCCGGCGCGGGAGCCGCAGCACCGCCCGCAGCGCGCCGTGCGAGGCGTTGCCCCGGTTGCGCCCTCGAGCCCGGTTGGCCTGGTGCATCGTCATTGCGCCGCCTCCCGACGACGCTCGAGCTTGCGCGCGGCCGAGCCCAGCGCGGCGACGACGTCGGCCTCGAGCGCGGCGAAGGGCTGCTGCTCGATGCCCGGCAGCGCCCGCATCACCGCCGCCGATCCGGGAGGCATGCGGTCGAGGTGGGCGCGGGCGATCTCCCGCAGCCGGCGGGTGACCCGGTTCCGCACCACGGCGTTGCCGATCTTCTTGGACACGACGAATCCCACGCGGGGTGCGTCCCCCTCCTGCGAGAGCAGGCGGAGGTGCACGACCACGTGGGATCGGGCGCTGCGCACGCCACCCCGGGTGACGGCGCGGAATTCGTCGCCGGTGCGGAGCCGGTGACTAGACCAGTTCACAGAGCCATGGTGCTGCGGGTCCGGTCACGGCGGCCCTCCGCCTCACGCGGAGAGGTCGGCGCGGCCCTTGGCGCGGCGGGCGTTCAGGATGGCGCGGCCGGCGCGGGTGCGCATGCGGGCGCGGAAGCCGTGCTTCTTGGCACGACGGCGGATGTTCGGCTGGAACGTGCGCTTGCTCATCGGTTCTCCTCGATCGTGGGCACGAACATGCCCCTCGCGGTGGTCTGAGGTCTGCTGCGACCGGTCTGCCCGGGCGCACCCGCCGTGACGGGGCGGCTGCCGAGAGACCGAACGACACCGCCGGAACCGGAGGCCGCATGGGGGCGGCCCGGGACCGTGTCGGGGACGGCGCGCAGCGCTGACTGCACGATGTTAGGCGCGGCGGACCGGGGGGTCAACGGCTGAGACGCCGTGACCGCCGGTTGTGGCCGGATTCTCACTGCGAGCGCCGGCTCACGCCACCGCGGGCCGAGACCGACCCGGCAGCCGGGAGAGAGACCTCACGGGTGAGCTGTCCACAGCCGGGATCCACAATACAGGGGCTATTGTGGAAAACTACCCGGACCGCTGATCGCCCCTATGGAGAACCTGATGCCTGACGCGAACGTCGACGCGATCTGGGAACGCACCCTGCAGACACTGCGCCGTGACGACACCGTGTCCCAGCGCGTGATCGCCCTGCTGACCCTGTCCCGTCTGATGGCCGTGGTGGCGGACACCGCCCTGCTCGCGGCGCCGTCGACGTCGGCGAAAGAGCTGTTCGAGCACCGGATCGCCGGGTCCCTCAAGGCTGCTCTCAGCGAGGCCACCGGCCGCGACATCCGCTTCGCCGTGACCGTCGACGAGTCGCTGCTGCTCGAGGAGGACACCGACGAGCCCGCGCCCTCGGCCGACGCGACCTCGGCTTCTACCGCCTCCGGTGCACATCCTGTGGACGGAGATGTGGACACGTCCCTGCCGGATGTCCACGAGTTCCACAGCGGTGACGACACCAGCGGCCCCTTCCGGCGCGACGAGGGCTCCGTGCTGCCCTCGGGGGACCAGACCGGTCGCCCCGCGCTTCCCAGCAGCGCCTCGGCGGGCTCCGCCGGCACCGATTCCGACGCCGACCCGTTCTCCCCCCGGTTCTCCTCGACCCGCTTCACGTCGACGGGGTCCTACACCGGCAGCGCGGCCGATGATCCCAGCGCCTACGCGGGGCTCTCAGCGCTGACCGGGTCCTCGGCGCCGTCCCCGGGCCCGGCCCCGCGTCGCCCGTCGGCGCCGACCGCCGGCGAGCCCACGCTCGGCGAGGATTCGCGTCTGAACGGGAAGTACACCTTCGAGACGTTCGTCATCGGGTCCTCGAACCGCTTCGCACAGGCCGCCGCCTCGGCGGTCTCGGAGACCCCGGCCAAGGCGTACAACCCGCTGTTCATCTACGGCGGCTCCGGCCTGGGCAAGACCCACCTGCTGCACGCCGTCGGCCACTACGCCCAGAGCCTGTACCCGGACATCGTGGTGCGCTACGTGAACTCCGAGGAGTTCACCAACGACTTCATCAACTCCGTGCAGTCCGGCCAGTTCGGCAAGGCCCAGGAGTTCCAGCGCCGCTACCGCGACATCGACATCCTGCTCATCGACGACATCCAGTTCCTCCAGCGTGCCCCGGAGACGATGGAAGCCTTCTTCCACACGTTCAACACGCTGTACAACACCGACAAGCAGATCGTGATCACCTCCGATCTGCCGCCGAAGGAGCTCGGAGGCTTCGAGAACCGGATGCGGTCACGGTTCGAGATGGGGCTGATGACCGACGTCCAGCCGCCCGACCTCGAGACCCGCATCGCGATCCTGCGGAAGAAGGTCGCCCAGGAGAACACCGGCGAGGTCCCGCACGAGGTGCTCGAGTACATCGCCTCGCACATCGCCACCAACATCCGCGAGCTGGAGGGGGCTCTGATCCGCGTCCAGGCGCTGCACTCGCTCTCGCGGCAGCCGATGGACGTCACGCTCGCCGAGAGCGTGCTGAAGGATCTGCTCTCCCACGACGACGGCGCCCAGATCACGGCGTCGACGATCATCGCCCAGACCGCGACCTACTTCGGCCTCTCGGTCGACGAGATCGTCGGCACCGGCCGCTCCCGCCGGCTGGTCTCGGCCCGGCAGATCGGCATGTACCTGTGCCGCGAGCTGACGGACATGCCGCTGATCCGCATCGGGGAGGAGTTCGGCGGGCGGGACCACACCACCGTCATGCACGCGAACAAGAAGATCAGCGAGCTGATGAAGGAACGCCGGGCGATCTTCAACCAGGTCACAGAGCTGACAGCGCGTATCAAGAGCTCCAGCTCCTCGACCCGGGCGTGAGGCTCGCGGGGCCTGTGGTCCCGAGAAACCGACGGCGCTAGGGACGATGCTGTGGACAGTGACCGGCCCCTGACGGGTGTCTGAAGAACATTCCTGGTCAGCGCCAGCTTCTCCCCAATTGTGGACAACTCTGTGGACGGTGTGGAGTGATCGGCATCTGCGCAGGAGCCGATGTGAACGGCTGAATGACAGGAATGCCGCGCACGCAAGGGTGCATGCACAACCGATGCACGTCGCGATGACGCCGATCCCCGGCTGGTCCACGTGACGGTCATACGGGCTCACCTGCGACGATGGTGGTTGTCCACGAAGTACACAGCCGTGAAGAAGAGGACTGTAGTTCTTTGCTCGACGGGGATGTGGATGCGCGGGTGTCGGAAGCGCCGACGACGGGGCCGATGACGCGGTGGCCCATGACAGGTGATCGACGCGCGACGGCGGGACGGCTGTCAAGGATCCTGGACGGTGTGTCGGCGAGAGGTCCGCGAAACCGATACGCTGTGCTCCGTTCGATCAAGTTCTGGCATTCGACCACTGCGAAGGAGTGGCAACGGTGAAGTTCCACCTCGACCGCGGCGTCCTCGGCGACGCCGTCTCCTGGGCCACCCGAACCCTCCCCGTCCGGCCGGCGATGCCGATCCTGCAGGGCGTGCGCATCGTCGCCGATGCCAGCGGCGAACTGCAGCTGTCCACGTTCGACTACGAGGTCAGCGCCCAGATCCGACTCGATGCCGAGGTCGAGCAGCCCGGCGAGGTCCTGGTCCAGGGCCGGATGCTCTCCGACATCGTCCGGGCACTGCCGAACAAGGACGTCTCCATCGCGCTCGAGGGCACCAAGCTCCAGGTCCGCTGCGGCAGCGCCCGCTTCGCCCTGGCCACGCTCCCGGTCGAGGAGTACCCGCAGCTGCCGTCGATGCCGCCCGTGGCCGGGTCCGTCGCGGCCGACGTGTTCTCCGAGGCCATTAGCCAGGTCACCGTCGCCGCCTCGAAGGACGACACCCTCCCGCTGCTGACCGGCGTGAAGGTCGAGATCACCGGCGAGACCATGACCCTGATGGCCACCGACCGCTACCGCCTGGCGATGCGCGAGCTCACCTGGACGCCCACCACGCCCGGCGCCGAGCAGACCGCCCTGGTGCGCGGCCGCACCCTCCACGAGGTCGCCCGCTCGATGTCCACCGGCGGCAGCGTCGACATCGCTCTGGCCGAGGACGCCTCGGCGAACCTCATCGGGTTCGAGGCCGGCGGCCGCCGCACGACCTCGACGCTGGTCGACGGCGAGTACCCCCCGGTGCGTCGGCTCTTCCCCGAGACCACCGCGATCACCGCGGTCGTCGCCACCGGCCCCCTGATGGAGGCCGTCAAGCGCGTCTCCCTGGTCGCCGAGCGCAACACCCCCGTGCGACTGTCCTTCATCGAGGGCCAGGTCGCCCTCGAGGCCGGCGCCGGTGACGACGCCCAGGCCAGCGAAGTCCTCGAGGCGCACCTCGAGGGCGAGGATCTCGTCGTCGGCTTCAATTCCGGGTTCCTGCTCGACGGGCTCGGCGCCCTCGGCGCGGAGTTCGCGCGGCTCGTGTTCACCGACTCCATCAAGCCCTCGGTCATGAGCGGTCAGGACTCCCTCGAAGGGACTCCCGACACCTCGTACAAGTACCTGATCATGCCGATGCGGATCTGAGGGCGGGAGTGGTCTCTCCGTGCAGCTGACCGCTCTCGACCTCACGGACTACCGCT
>NZ_JBZXYT010000020.1:0-71750 GCF_059391765.1 Brachybacterium sp. SYSU DS0246
CAGGTCATCGATCGCCTCGGCCAGCTCGCGCGGCGTCATCAGGTGCGCGTCCTTGACGTTGGGCACGATGAGCCCGCGCGGGGTGGCGGCGGCGATCCCCAGGTTCACGAAGTGCTTGTAGACGATCTCCTGGTTCTTCTCGTCCCACGAGACGTTGACCTCGGGATTGCGGCGGATCGCCACAAGCAGGGCTTTCGCGAGCACGCGCCGGGGGGGGGGGGGGGGGGGGGTGGTGCGGGGGGTGCCGCGGGGGGCGGGGGTGGGGCGCGGGGTCCTGGCCGGCCGGCACCTCTGAACCGGCCCGGGTCCCTGCACCGGTCGGTGCACGTCCACCGGGGGCACCGGGCCCCGCACGCCGCCCTACGATGGGGTCCGACCGCGCGGGGAACGACCGAGGGAGCATCGCCATGGACGCCGACATCTCTGCACCGTCCGGCGCTGGAGCGTCCGCTGCTGGAGCGTCCGGCCCTGCATCATCCGGCGCAGGAGCGTCCGGCCCCGCACCGTCGCGCGCGGTCCTCGCCGGGGACATCGGGGCGACCACATCGCGTGTCGTCCTCGCTCGCCTCGATCCCTCCGCGCCGGGGCCCGACGTGCTCGCCGAGGCGGAGGGACCGGGCGCGAACCTGCGCTCGTCCGGGGCGGCAGCCCTGGACCACCTCACCGGCACGATCCGCGAGGTGCTGGAGCGCGGCCATCAGCAGCTCGGCCGCGCGCCGGAGGTCGCCGCCCTCGCGCTGGGGATCTCCGGTGCCGGACCGGCCCGGGCCGAGGACGTGCGCCGCTCCGTCGGCGAGCGCGTGGCTGCCCTCGGCATCGCCTCGGACCGGGTGCTGATCACCGATGACCTGCACACCGCCTTCCTCGCCGGGGACGTGGGCGATGACGGACTGCTCGTGCTCGCCGGCACGGGCGCGGTCGCGGTCCGCTTCCGCGATCGCGAGCCGGTGGCCCGGCGCGACGGGATGGGCTGGCTCCTCGGCGACATCGGTTCCGCCGTCTGGCTGGGCCGGCGAACCCTGCAGGCGGTCGCCGCCGATATCGACGGCCGCGGCCGTCGCACGCTGCTGACGGAGCAGGTCGGCGACATGCTCGAGCTGGATCTGCGGGACGGGCTGATCCCGCCCTCCCCCACCGGTGATCCGCGCCAGGACCTCATCCGGGCCCTGGACGAGCAGCTGCCCGCCGGGGCCCCCGCCGCCCTCGGCCGGTTCGCGCAGCTGCCGGCGACCGTCCCCGAGGACCCGGCTGCCCGCGACATCCTCGACACCGCGATCAGGCACGTCATGGACACCGTGCGCGCCCTGGACGCCGAGGCCGCCCTGCCCGTGGTGCTGGCCGGCTCGGTGCTGGCCACCCCGGGCCCGATCCACGACGAGGTCGTCACGGGCCTGCAGTCCGACGGCCGCCCCTTCTGCGCCGTCACCACGGGCCTGCCCGGGGCCCTGCTGCTGGCTCGGGAGAAAGCCGCCTCCCTCGAACCGTGAGCACGGGCCCACCGGCTCCCACCCGCTCGCTCCGCCGCGGCCGTGCCGCCCGCGGCGGACGACTAGGATGGCCAGCGTCTGCCCGCCGCTGAGACCGGTGGCCGGGTCCGTCCCGGTCGCCGCGCGCCACCCGACTCGGAAGGCTCTTCCCGATGCCCGAGCTCCACGACGAGATCCCCACCCGCGAGAAGGTGCTGGTCATCGGCGCCGGCCCGGCCGGCCTGGCGGCCGCCGCGGCGCTGAAGGCGCTGGATCTCCCCTTCGACCTGGTCGACCGCGCCAAGCACGTCGGCGGGATCTGGAACGAGGAGCGCGAGGACACCCCGATCTGGCCGGCGATGGAGATGATCTCCTCGCGCGAGTTCACGCAGTACGAGGACATGCTGCAGCCGGTCTCCTTCCCCGAGTACCTGCGGCCGGCGCACATGGCGAAGTACCTGCGCGCCTACGCGGCCCGCCACCAGCTGACCGAGCACTTCCGCCCCGGCGTCGAGGTGCGCTACGCCCGCCCCTTCGAGGACAACGTGTGGCAGGTCGAGCTCTCCACCGGCGAGATCATGATCTACCGCGCCGTGGTCTCCGCCCACGGCATCTCCGAGCGCCCGCACCGCCCCGCCTGGGCGGCCGAGGTGCCCTCCTCCATCAGGGTCATCCACTCCAAGGACTGGACCGGGCCCGACGGGCTGGAAGGCCAGCGGGTGCTGGTCGTCGGCTCCGGGCAGTCCGCGGCGGACATCGCGGTCGATGCCGCGCGCCGGGCCCTCGAGGTCGGCTGGTCGGTGCGCACCGGGCACTGGGTCGTCCCTCGCCGCATCGGGGGCGTCCCGGGCGACGTGGCCGCCGCCCGTGAGCCGGCCGTGCTCGGAGCCCTGAACGAGAAGATCGCCGAAGCCGTGATCGGCCGCCGCGTGGGCAACCCGGCCGACGTCGGCCTCCCGCGCCCGGCCGCGCCGCTGCTGGAGGACACCGTGATCGTCTCCGACGAGGTGCTCGATCGCGTGCGCGAGGGCCGCATCACTCCCGTCGGCGAGATCGCCGGGATCGCCCACAACGGCACCCTCACCCTCGCCGGTCATGGCGGTCCCGCCGCCCACGGCGACTTCGCCCCGGACCTGATCGTGCTCGCGACCGGCTACGAATCCGGCGCGGGCCACCTGCCCGAGGACGTCGTGCCGCGCACCGCCGGCGGTGACCTCGATCTGTTCCTCGGTGCGTTCCCCCGTGGCCGCGACGACCTGGTGGTCCTCGGCCAGCAGCGCGGCCCCGGCGGGATGCTGCCGGTCCTGGTCCAGCAGGCCGATATCGCCGCCTACCTGCTGCATGCCGCCCGCGAGGGCTCGCCCGCGCTCCAGGACTTCCAGCGCCTGCGCGCCGGCTCGGAGAACGCGGTGGCCACCGCCCGCGCCACCGGCGACGCCGGTCTGCTCGGGCGGATCGGCGGCGTGCTCGGCGCGAACCGCGTGCGTGCCCGCTCGGCCGGGATCTCCTCGGGCGGGGAGGGTGAGAAGCTGGTGCCGGCGGCGGACCGCGAGACCCTGCTGGCCCGCCTGCGCACGGTGCGTGACCTGTTCGAGTGACCCTCGCGGGTCAGCGTGATCGCTGCGACGCAGGACGGCGCACGGCGAGCGCCGCGACGGCAGCGGCCGCGAGGGACACGACCGCGACGGCGATCCCGCCGCGCTGCTGATCGGCCAGGGCGTCGGGCCACCACCGGCGCCCGGTGGCCCCGAACCAGCTCGCCGCGATCAGCGTGTCGGTGCTGAGCAGCACCACTGCCCCGGCGACCGCGAGCGCCAGCGGAACGGCGATCACGAGGATCCTTGCCCGGACCCCCGCGAGGCTGCGCACCGCGAAGGTCACCACCGCACCGCCGGTCAGTGCCAGAACCTGCAGCACCAGGTGCCCGGCGTGTCCTTCCAGGGCGATCCGCAGCTGCGGCCCGGCATAGACGCCCGCGAGCAGGGCCACCGGCGCGCCCGCCACCAACGCGGCGAGCCAATGTCGGCCGCTGAGTGCCCTCCGCATCCGGGCAGGAACCGCCAGCGCGGTGCCCAGCAGCACGCCAGCGACCGCCAGCAGCAGCACGTGCTGCAGCAGGTGCGCGGAGACCAGCACCTTGCTGTACACGTTCAGCGGGCCGCTGGTCAGCACTACCAGCACGACCGCTCCCAGCACCAGACGGATGCTCGCGCTCCGCGTCCGCTGCGGGCCGCGCGGCCGCCACCACACCAGCAGCAGCACGCAGGCGAGCATCATGCCGAACGGCGCGGGGCGCCACGCGGTGAGGACCGTGCCCAGGTCCGGGGCCGGAGGCAGGGGGTAGCCGGTGAGGATCCCGGCCGGGCCCGCCGGCGGGATGCCCTCGGCGGCCGGCGGCGGCGAGGAGCTCATGGCCGCGGCGATCGCCACGGCCAGACCCATCAGCGCGAGCTCGAGAACGGCCAGCCGACGATAGATGCCGGCCGCACGGTGCCCCGGGCCCTCGGCCGCGAAACCCGTGGCGAGCTGGCGGCGCTGGATCACGCCGAGCCCGCCGAGGGCCACCAGCAGGACGGCCTTGGCCAGCCCCAGCTGCACATACGCGCTGGTGAGAACCTCCGAGGGAGCGTTCATGCGCACCGACAGCGCCCACACCCCGCTGACCGCCAGAGCGATCCAGCAGATCAGCGCCAGATGGGAGAAGCCGCGCACCACGGTCGCATCGTCCCGGGCGGTGGACGGCAGCAGCTGCAGCACCGCCAGTCCGCCCAGCCAGATCCCGACGGCCAGCAGATGGATGAGCATCGTGGAGGTGGCCACCTCATGGTTCTGCCCGCCCCCGGCGTGGCCGGTCATCGCGCTGGCGAAGGCGACCAGCCCGGCCGCGACGGCAACTGTCCGGGCGATGCCGCGAGAGGTGCCGGCGACCGCGATCGTCGTGGCGGCCGCGGCGATCACCAGGGCGCTGACCAGCCAGACGCCGAGGTCGGTGGCCAGGAACACCTCGAGGTCGGAGCCGAAGCGCACCGACCCGACGGCCTGCCCCGTGGCCACGGCGTAGGAGAAGGCGAGGGAGGTGCCTCGGGCGAGCGTGGTGATACCGGCCGCGACGGCGACCGCGGTCATGACTCGGGCGCGGTCGGCCTCCGCGTGCAGCAGCCAGCCGGCGACGACGGCACCACCCAGGGTCACGGCCGCCGCGAGGTCCGCGAGCATCGCGGAGACCGGCGCTCCGGCGCGTGCCATCGCCCCGGCGCCGCGCAGCACGAGGTTGCCGCCGCCGGCGGCACCGGCCGCGAGGACCGAGATCACGGCCAGCACGGCGAGCGCACCGAGGAGGATCGCGACGACCAGCGCAGACGGTCGCCGTGCGGAGAGCGTGCTCACGAGGCGATCACCAGGCCCGACCACAGGGCGGCCATACCGGCGCCGATGCTCAGCAGGAAGTAGGCGACGCTCATGGCGATGCGGCCCCGGCGGATCAGATCGACCACGTCGACCGCGGCGGTCGAGAGTGTGGAGAGGCCGGCGCAGACCCCGGCCGCGAGCAGCAGGTACGCGAGTTCGGCGGGACCGGTGGCGGCGCCGAGCCGGGCGACGATGAGGCCGAGCAGGAAGCAGGCCACGACGTTGACGGCGAAGGTGAGCCAGGGCCGGACGCGTTCCTCGGCTCCGCTGCTGCGACCGGCCGCCCAGCGCAGTCCGTACTCCCGCACGCCCCATCGCAGCACGGAGCCTGCCGCACCGCCGAGGCTGACCAGCAGCATGCCCAGCAAGAAGGTGCCGGCGTTCATGTGGCGCTCCCCTCGTCCGTGGACGCGGTCCCGTCGGCCCCTGCCTCATCCCGCTGAGCGCGCGAGCGCCGCTGGCCTCGCTGGCGCCTCGAGCCCCGCTGGACCCTCGAGCCCTCCTGATCTCTCGTGCCCCGCTGGCCCCTCGCGTCCCGCTGGTCTCTCGAACGCTCAGCCGTCCGCTGCGCGATGCGGCGCCCGGCGAGCATGCCGATCACCACCGCGCCGAGGCACACGACCACGGTGAGCAGGGCGTAGCCGAAGGCCTTGAGGGGGAAGTCGGCGCCGATCATGGCAGAGCCCTCGAGGACCACGGTGGACATGGTGGTGAATCCGCCGCACAGTCCGGTGCCCAGCAGCGGCTGGACCCACGGACCGGCCCGGCGCACTTCCAGCACCCCCGTCAGCGCCCCCAGGGCGAGGCAGCCGATCGCGTTGACCCAGAACGTCGCCCAGGGCACCTCGACCAGGGTGGGGGTGGTGACGGTCGGCGCCAGGATCGTGATGACGAAGCGCAGCATCGACCCCAGCGCACCGCCTGCGGCGACCATCAGCGCGATCTTCCACCACGCCCAGGGCACGTCCACCGGGCCCGACCCGATGGTCTCGGACTCGGTCTCCCACTCGTCCGCGCCCTCGAAACCCAGCGCGGCCATCTCCGCCGTCTGCATCCGCGGGTCATCGCGCCGCGACGCGGGCGGCTGCGGATCAGGGCTCGAAGTCACCGGATCAGGGTACCGACGCGCGGGGCGCCCCGGTCCCAGGGTGCGGGCTCGACGCTCGACGCTCCGCTCTCTCGGCTGATCTCCTCCCGCTCACCCGGTGCCGCCGACTCGCAAGCTCGCCGACGACCCCGGGCTCGCCGGTCGTCGATCAACCCTCCGCCCCATCGGTTGATCTCCTCCCGCTCACCCGGTGCCGCCGACTCGCAAGCTCGCCGACGACCCCGGGCTCGCCGGTCGTCGATCAACCCCATACCAGGCCCAGGGCGGGGTCCTCCAGCACGGCGGAGATGTCGCGCAGCAGCTCGGCGCCGAGGGCGCCGTCGATCAGGCGGTGGTCGAAGCTCAGGGCGAGCTGGGCGATCTTGCGCGGCACGATCTGCCCGTCGACCATCCAGGGCTTCTCCTTGATGGCGCCGACGCCGAGGATCACCGACTCCCCCGGGTTCAGGATCGGGGTGCCGGAATCGATCCCGAACACACCGAAGTTGGTGATGGTGATGGTGCCCTCACGAGTGTCCGACAGGGAGGTGCGCCCGGCCCTCGCGGTCTTGGCCAGGTCATCGATCGCCTCGGCCAGCTCGCGCAGCGTCATCAGGTGCGCGTCCTTGACGTTGGGCACGATGAGCCCGCGCGGGGTGGCGGCGGCGATCCCCAGGTTCACGAAGTGCTTGTAGACGATCTCCTGGTTCTTCTCGTCCCACGAGGCGTTGACCTCGGGATTGCGGCGGATCGCCACAAGCAGGGCTTTCGCGACCACGACCAAGGGGCTGACCTTGACGTCGGCCCACTCCCTCGAGCTCTTGAGGTCCGCGATGATCTGCGCGGTCCGGGTCATGTCGATCTCGTTGAACACGGTCACGTGCGGGGCGGTGAAGGCGGAGGCCACCATCGCCTCGGCGGTGCGCTTGCGCACCGAGCGGATCGGCACCCGGGTGGTGCGCTCGTCACTGCTGACCTGGGTGAACGACTGATCGCGGGTGGACTTCATGGCGCCGCCGAGCCCCTCGGGCACCTGCGGGGACTCCTCGGGGAAGTAGTGCCCGTCGTGCCCGGAGGGGCCCTCGCCGGACATGGCGCGCTGCTGGGCGGCGAGCACGTCGGCGCGGGTGACCGTCCCGTCGGGCCCGGTGGCGAACACGTCGGCCAGGGCGATGCCGAGATCCCGGGCGAGCTTGCGCACGGGCGGCTTGGCGAGGATGCGGTCGATGGGCACCTGCGCCTCGTCCTGCTGGGCGGCGCGGCGGCGGCGACGGCGCTGCGGGGAGGCGGAGGCACCGTAGCCGACCAGGTTCTTGGGTTCCTCCTCGGCGGGCGTCGCCGGAGCGCCCTCGGCAGCCCCGGCGCCTCCGGCCGCGTCGGCAGGCTCCTGCTGGGGTGCCACCTCGGCCGCGGTCTGCACGCTCTCGGCGGCCGCCTCGGCAGCAGGGGCATCGGCGGCCGCCTCGGGCGCATCGGCCGGGGCGGGCTGCCCGGCAGCCTGATCCGCGCCCGGTGCCGACGGGGCCGGCCCGCCGGCGGTGTCGACCTCGATCAGGTCGGTGCCGACGGGGACCTCGTCGCCGACCGAGACCAGGATCGCGGTGACGGTGCCGGAGACATGGCTGGGCAGCTCGACCGCGCTCTTGGCGGTCTCCACCTCGGCCACGGGATCGTTGATGGCGATGGTGTCGCCGACGGCGACCTTGATGTCGATGATCTCGCCCTCGGTCAGGCCCTCGCCGGGGTCGGTGAGGGGGATCCGGACGATCGAGGACGAGGCCGCGGACGACCCGGAGGACGAGGACTGCGAGGACGAGCTCATGGCAGGAATCCTTTCACGCGGGCGACGGGCGCTGCCGTCAGTGCTCGAGCAGACGGTCCACGCCGTCGAGCACCCGGTCGAGGTCGGGCAGGAAGGCGTGCTCCATGCGCGCCGGCGGATAGGGCAGGTGGTAGCCGCCCACGCGCAGCACGGGCGCCTCGAGGTGGTAGAAGCACTCCTCGCTGATGCGGGCGGCGATCTCGCCGCCGAGGCCGCCGAGCACGGGGGCCTCGTGCACGATCAGCAGTCGCCCGGTGCGCTTGACCGAGGCGGCGATGGTGGGGACGTCGATCGGGGACAGCGACCGGGCGTCGATCACCTCGAGCTCGATCCCGTCCTCGGCCGCGGCCTGGGCGCTCTCGAGGGCCAGCGGCATGCTCGGTCCCCAGGCGAGCAGGGTGGCGTCGGTCCCGGGGCGGACCACCGCGGCCTGCCACGGGGTCAGCTCGGGGCGATGGTCGGGGTCGACGTCGCCCTTGACCCAGTAGCGCCGCTTGGGCTCGAGCATGATCACCGGGTCCTCGCACTCGATCGCCTGGCGGGTCATCCAGTACGCGTCCTGCGCGTTCGCCGGTGCCAGAATCCGCAGCCCGGCAGTGGGGGCGAACAGCGCCTCGGGGCTCTCGGAGTGGTGCTCGACCGCGCCGATCCCGCCGCCGTGGGGGATGCGGATGACGATCGGCATCTTCACCCGGCCCAGGGTGCGGTTGTGCATCTTCGCGACCTGCGTGGTGATCTGGTTGAACGCCGGGTAGACGAACCCGTCGAACTGGATCTCGAGCACCGGTCGGTAGCCGCGCACGGCGAGGCCGACGGCGGTGCCGACGATGCCGGCCTCGGCCAACGGGGTGTCCACCACGCGCTGGGAGCCGAATTCGGCGTGCAGTCCGTCGGTGACGCGGAAGACGCCGCCGAGGATGCCGATGTCCTCGCCCATCATCATCACCCGCTCGTCGGCGCGCATGGCGTCGCGCAGCCCGGCGGTGATGGCCTTCGCGATCGGAAGGTTCGTGCTGCTCATCGGTGCGCCCCTCCGGTCTGATCCGCGCCCTCGCCTGCTGGACCCCCCTCCTCGCCCTCGTCCTCGAACTGGGAGATGTACTCGAGGTAGGCCTCGCGCTCGGCGTCGACGATCGGGTGGGGCTCGGCGTAGGCGTGGTCGAACATGCCCACCGGGTCCGGGTCCTCCATCCCGTGGATGTGGTGGTGCAGCTGCATGGCGAGGTCGTGCGCCTCCTGGTCGCAGCGGGCGATGAAGTCCTCGTCGATCTCGCCGAGCTGTTCGAGGTGACGGCGCAGCCGCAGGATCGGGTCCTTCGCTGCCCACTCCTCCTCCTCGGAGGCGGGGCGGTACCGGGAGGCATCGTCGCTGGTGGTGTGGGCTGCCATGCGGTAGGTGACAGCCTCGATGAAGCGCGGCCCCTCCCCTGCCCGGGCGGCGTCCATCGCGGAGCGGACGGTGGCGAGCACGGCGAGCACGTCATTGCCGTCGACCCGCACCGAGGGGATACCCCAGCCGCGGGAGCGCTGGGCCAGCGGCACTCGGGACTGCACCGCGGCGGGCACGGAGATGGCCCACTGGTTGTTCTGGGTGTAGAAGACGACCGGGGCCTGGAACGAGGCGGCGAAGGTGAAGGACTCGGCGACCTCGCCCTCGCTGGAGGCGCCGTCACCGAACAGGGCGAGCACCGAAGTGTCGGTCGCGGTGTCCCCGGTGCCGACGACGCCATCGCGCTGCAGGCCCATGGCGTAGCCGACCGCGTGGGGGGCCTGCGCGCCGAGGACGATCATGTACGGGTGGGTGCGCAGCTCGTTGGGGTCCCAGCCGCCGTGGCTGATGCCGCGGTAGAGCTCCAGCAGGCGCCACGGCTCGATGCCGCGGGCCCAGGCGATGCCGTGCTCGCGGTAGGTCGGCACCAGGTAGTCCTGCTCGCGGGAGGCGTGGCCGGCGCCGATCTGGGCGGCCTCCTGGCCCAGGGCGCTGGCCCAGAGCCCGAGCTGGCCCTGGCGCTGGAGGCTGGTGGCCTCGAGGTCGGCGGCGCGGATCATCACCATGTCGCGGTAGTAGCCGCGCAGGCGCTCCGGGGTGGCCAGGTCGTCCCCGTCGCCGGATGCGGCACCGCCTGACGCCGAGCCGCCGTGGCCGGCGAGCACGGCGTCCATCTCGTCGTGGGGGGTGCGGGTGCCGTCGGGCGCGAGGAGCTGGATCATCGGCTCCTGCTCCGCGACGGAGGGGATGGTCGTTGCGAACACACTCACGCCGGGGAGCGTAACCTACGGTGCCGTAGGGAATAAAGATCCGCTGGTCACAGCGGATGTCGCGGCCCCAGGGGTGAGTTGAGGTCGCGTGCTCACCGCCCGCGCAGCAGGAGGTCGACGGCGGCGCGCATCATGGTGCGGCCGGCGCCGTGGGCGAGGACCAGGCGGCGATGGTCCGGGGCGGCGTCGGGCACACCGGTGTGGACCACGATCGCGTCGGGCCGGCGCGCCAGCAGTGCGCTGAGGCGCGCCCCCTCGTCGGGGTCGCTGCGGGGCAGCCGGGTCAGTGCGAGGACCTGCGGAGCCGAGGTCAGCTGGTGGCTCTGGGCATCCTGGCCCGGATAGTCCGGCACGGTGGCCTGCACTCCCTGCTCGGCGAGTGCCTGGATCAATTGCGGAGCCCGGGCCCCGGAGGCGTGATCGGCGCGGGCACGGAGGTCCGCCACCAGCACTGGGCGCAGGTCCAGGTGGGCGTGGCGGCCGCGGACGGCGCGGGCGGCGGCGTCGGAGCCCAGTGCGTCGGCGTGAGCGAGCGCAGCGGGCAGTTCGGGAGCGGGGACGAATCGGCGGCGGGTGCGCAGACGGCGGCACTGCGCCCGGGTGCCCTCGGCCCGCGCATGCAGGCTCTCGCGGCTCAGCCGCCCGTCGGCGACGGCCGCCACCAGGGCGTCGTGCGCCTCGCGCAGCATGTGCCGGTCGTCGCGCCGGATGGAGGTGCCCAGGCACAGCAGGTCGGCCCCGGCCTCGGCGGCGCGCACCGCGGCCTCGCCGTAGCCGACGGTGCCGGCCACCGCGGCCATGTCGAGGGCATCGGTGATCACGAGGCCGTGGAAGGTGCCGCTGACGGCGCGGTCCAGCTCGGGGCGCGACCAGGACGAGATCGAGGCGGGCCCTTCCCCGAGGGAGGGGACCAGCACGTGCGCGGTCATCACGGCATCCAGCCACGGCGCGATGGACCACGGCGCGAGATGATCGCGCGTGAACTCCTCGCGGTCCAGGTCGATCAGGGGCAGGGCGGTGTGGGAGTCCGTGGCGGTGGCGCCGTGACCGGGGAAGTGCTTGGCGCAGGTGCCGAGCCCGGACTCGATCAGGCCTGCGGCGAACGCCTGGGCGTGGGCGGCGACCCGGTCCGGGTCGTCGCTGAAGGCTCGGGTGCCGATGACGGGGTTGGCCGGGTCGGTGGAGACGTCCAGGACCGGCGCCAGATCGAGGTCGATGTCGCAGGCGGCCAGGATGTCGCCCAGGGCGCTGCCGGCGTGGCGGGTCAGCTCCGGATCGTCGACCTCGCCGAGCGCCCAGGCCGTCGGCAGCGAGGAGCCGGTGGCCGCCTGGAGGCGGGTGACGCCCCCGCCCTCCTCGTCGATCGCCACCACGCAGTCCGCCGAGCGGGCGTGGACGGACCGGGACAGGGCGGCCGCGGTCTCGGGGTCCGGGGTGTTGTGCCCGAACAGGATCACCGAGGCCAGGCCCGCCTCGAGCACCTCGCCCATCCACTCCGGCAGCTGGGTGCCGGTCAACGGCGCCATCAGCACGCCGAGAGCGTCGCTGTCCCAGTGCCCGGCCGCCGGAGTGCTCGTCATGGAGCCATTGTGCGCGCTCAGCTCTCGATCAGCCGCTCCAGGGCGGCGACATCCAGAGGCTCCTGGTCGGCGTCGAGATCCTGCACGGGCAGCGGGCAGTCCCCGAGGTCGGCGATCGGCAGCCGCTCGCCGCCGTTGTTCATCGACTGGTGAGCGATGACGCCGGGCAGGGTGTACCGGGCGGCCTGCCAGGCGTTGACGGCGGGCTGCATGCCGTCGACCACGGCGCGCGCGAAGTCGTCGACCAGGAAGTGGTGGGCGCCCTCGTGCCCGTTGGGCATGCCGTGGAACTGCTCGGGCAGCCGCGACTGGTGGTGGGCCGGGGAGGATCCGGCGACGAAGGCATCGCGCAGGGCCGGGGAGACGTCGGCCAGGCGGGGATCGTCCAGGCTCATGGTCGCCGCGGTGCGGATCGCGTCGCTCACGTCCAGCACGCGTTCCTTGTCGTGCCAGTAGGTGACGTCGATCGTCTCCTCGAACGAGGAGGCCTCGCCGAAGAAGCGGAAGCGCGACTCGCGCAGGTGCGAGGGGTAGCCCACGCGCCGCAGCTCGTTGGTGCGGAAGGCGCCGCCGTTGTCCATCTCGAACAGCGCGAAGGCGTTGGAGACGTCGTTGTCGAACATCGAGACGTCCTTGTCGAAGACGCCGTCGCCGCGGGTGTCGGGCCGGCCGATCGCCGAGACCGAGACCGCGTGGTTCTCGAGCACGCCGAGGATGCCGCCGATGGAGTGGGTGGGGTACAGCAGGGGCGGGTAGGAGGCGGTGGCCTTCCAGCCCTCGCCGCCGGAGTACTTGTAGGCGTCGTAGAAGCCCAGGTCCATGTCGTGGACGTAGTCGCCCTCGGCGTAGAACACCTCGCCGAAGACTCCGCTGCGATGCAGCCGCCGGGCGAGGACCACTGCCGAGTTGTACTGGCTGGTCTCCCCCATCATGTAGACCAGGCCCGTGCGCCGGACCTCCTCGGTGATCTGGCGGATCTCGTCCTCCGCGATCGCCATCGGCACCGCCGAGTAGACATGCTTGCCGGCGCGCAGCGCGGCCAGGGCGTGCTCGCCATGGGTCCAGCGCTGGGTGAAGATCGCGACCGCGTCGACGTCGGAGGCCAGCAGGTCCTCGAAGGTCTCGAAGCGTCCGGCGAAGTGCACGCCGCGGGCTTCGACGGCGTCGATCCGCTCCGGGATCGCGTCGACGGCGTACAGCTCGTCGATCTCGGGATGGGCCGCGAACAGTTCCGCGAAGTGCTTGCCGAACTGTCCGATCCCGACGATGCCGAGACTGAAAGACATACTTCCTCCTTGAAATTAAGTGTCGGAGGGAACGCTACGGCACGGCGCTCAGCCGCGGCAAGCGGTCACAGCCGGCGCCAGCGGCCGTTGCGCCACACTTCCCGCCATGGCGGCACCACCTCGCCGCGGGCAGCCATCCGGCGCCGGAGATTGCGCCGGGTGATGAGCATGCCCGCGGTACCCACCAGGAGCATCGGGATCTGGACGGCGAAGGCGATGCGGAACGCCGCCAGGTCGTAGTTCCCGTCGGGCCGCAGCAGGTCGAGGATCATGCCGATCAGCAGGATGGCGATCAGACCGCCGGAGAAGCCGCCCATGATCACCATCCCGGTGGCGGTGCCGAGGCGGTGACGGGCCAGATCGGTGCGGGGGAAGTCGAAGCCGACGGAGCTGGCGGGCCCGCCGATGGAGAAGCCGGCCACCAGCACCAGCAGCAGCCAGATCGGGGCGGGACCGGGCCACAGCACCAGGGCCGTCAGCGGTACCGCGATCGTGCCCAGGATCAGCAGCACCAGGGAGGAGCGGCGCAGCGGGTGGCGCTGGGTCAGGGCTCCGATCACCGGTCCCCCGATGATGGAGACCACCACCAGCACCGTCATCACCGCGGACGCCGCCGGCCGGCTGAGGCCCTCGCCGGCGGTGAGGTACGGATAGCCCCACATCATCGAGAAGGCGATGCCGGTGAACCCGGCGGTGAAGTGCGTGCAGAAGCCGAGCTGCGTGGCGGGGTGGCGGATGATGCGGCCGATGACCAGCGGGATCCGCGCGAGGTTCTGCTTCTGGCGGGGGCGCGGGATGCCCGGCGGGCTCGCACGCACCACGAGCAGGGCGAGCAGGGCCGCGCAGCCGCTGACACCGGCCGCGGCGCTGAAGGCCGTGCTCCAGCTGGCGACGGTCAGCACCGCCACGAAGGGGACCGCGGAGGCGATCTGCCCGACCTGGCCGAGGATGCCGGTGAGCTGGGTGAGGATCGGGACGCGGCCCGCGGGGAACCAGGCGGGCACCAGGCGCACGGCGCTGGAGAAGGTCAGCGCGTCGCCGGCCCCCACCACCACGCGGGCGAGGATCGCGAGGGCGACGGTGTCGGTCTGGGCGATCACGAGCTGCCCGGTGGCCATCAGCACCGCTCCGGCGGTGAGGGTGACGCGGGAGCCGTAGCGGTCCAGCAGCAGCCCGGCCGGGACCTGGGCGAGGGCGTAGACCAGCAGCTGGAGGACGACGAAGGTGGAGACGATGGTGGCGGAGGTGCCGAAGCGCTCGGTCGCCTCCAGCCCGGAGACACCCATCGTGGTGCGCTGCAGGACCGCGATCGCGTAGGCGACCAGGGCCGCGCCCCAGACGATGTAGGCGCGGGGGCCGCCGAGTGTGCTGCTGTCGACGGCGCGGGCGCCCATGATCACCGTTCTTTCCTGCTCGCGAGGCTCGTGCTTCCTCGGCTCCGACATTACCCGTGGCCGGACTGCACGCCTGAGCCGTGGCCTCCGCTTGCCACGGCTCAGGCGATGCGATCATGCTCGCCGCGCTCACCTATGCCGTCATCGGTGTCTTCGCCGTGATGAGCCTGCGCGGCAGCGGCCGGGGGCCGCACGATCTGGCGGCCGGGACCGTCGTGGTCCTCAGCGCTGCGGCCACTGCCCGGCGACCTCGATGAGCAGGTCGTTGGCCTCCTGCTCGGAGATCGTGGCGCGCACCCCGTCGGTGCCGTAGCCGCGCAGCACCAGCCCACGCTCCTCGGCGAAGGCGGCGAATGCGGGGCTGTCCTCCCCCAGCGGGAAGTAGACGAAGTTGCCCTGCGACCTCGGCAGCTGCCAGCCCTGCCCGACGAGCGCCGCGACGAGGCGGGAGCGCTCCTCGCGGATCCAGGCCGCGCGCTGGTCCAGCTCCGCCTGCACGCCCGGCTGCAGGCTCGCCAGGGCCGCCACCTGCGCCGGGGCGCTCGCGCCGAACGGGACGGTGACCTGGCCCAGCGCACGGGCCAGGCGCGGGTGGGCCACGGCATAGCCGATGCGCAGCCCCGCCAGGCCCTGCATCTTGGAGAAGGTGCGCAGCAGCACCACGTTGCCGTGGCGGCGGAAGATCCCGGCCGTTCCCGCCACGGTCGCCGGGTCGTGGAACTCGCGGTAAGCCTCGTCGATCGCGACGACGACGTGGTCTGGCACGCGGGCGAGGAAGCCTTCGATCTGTTCGGTCGACAGCGAGGGGCCGGTGGGGTTGTTCGGGGTGCACAGGATCACCAGGCGGGTGCGGTCGGTGACGGCGGCGGCCATCGACTCGAGGTCGTGCTCGTGGTCGGTCGTCAGCGGCACCTGGACGGGGGTGCCGCCGTGGGAGCCGACCAGGATCGGGTAGGCCTCGAAGGAGCGCCAGGCGTAGACGACCTCGTCGCCCTCGCCCACGAGGGCGCGCACCAGGTCGCCGCTGACGGCCACCGAGCCGGTCGACAGCGCGATCTGGGACGGGTCCACGCCGTGCTTGGCGCCGAGCGCCTCGCGCAGTGCATAGGCGGCCATGTCCGGGTACCGGTTGGCCTCGTCCATCGCGGCGAGGACCGCGTCCCGCACGGCCGGCAGCGGCGGGAAGGGCGACTCGTTCGAGGACGCCTTGAAGCGGCGTCGGCCGTCGTCACCGGCCGGTCTGCCTGCGACGTAGGCGGGCAGGGCCTCGAGCGCGGGGCGCAGACGGATGTTCTCGACGGGCTGGACGGACATGGTGCCAGGGTAAGCCTCAGGGCAGCAGTGCGAGGGCCTGCTCCGCGACCAGCTCGGGCTCGGTGAGAGGGATCAGGTGACCGGACCGGTGCGCCGGGACGAATCGACCCGCAGGGTGTGCACGGACCGTCGCGGCATGGGCGTTCGAGAGGTCATCGCGCATCGACCTCTCGAACCAGCCGGCGCGGCGACCCGAGAGCAGTGTCAGCGGCGCCGTGACGGGAGTGCTCGGATGCAGTCGCAGGAACCGCAGGCCCCGCACCACGTGGGCGTTCTCCGCGCGCATGGTGTCCGCCGCTGCAGGGGTGGAGACCGCATCGACCGCCGCCGCGCGGTACGGCTCGGGCAGCGCGGCGAGCTGCTGCCTCATGAGAGGACGCAGCAGGCCGAGCCGGGCCAGTGCGCTCAGCGTCGGTCCCTGGACGGCGACCTGCATCCGCACCGCGCGGGAGAAGTACGGCTCGGCGTGCTCATCGGAGGGATCGACCAGCACCAGTCCCGCGAGCGCCCCTTCCCGGGCGCCGGTCTCGGTGCCGCTGGGAGCGCGTCCGTGCTCGGCCCGCTCCGCCGCGCGCGCGATCAGGCGCATGGCCGCCAGGCGCGCCACCGGCCCGCCCCAGCTGTGCCCGACGAGGACCAGCCGCTCGTGCGGGAAGCTCTCGCACAGCATGACGAGGTCTTCGGCCAGCCGCGCGAGGTCGCGCGGCCGGGAATCGGGATCGGAGGTGCCGTACCCGGCCCGGTCGTAGGCGACGGTCCGGGCGTGCGGGGACAGCAGTTCCATCACCGGACCCCAGCTGAGCGCCCCGGCACCCAGGCCCGCCTCCAGCACCACCAGATCAGTGCCGCCGCCGCATGAGACGGTTCGGAGACGGCGCCCATCGGCCGCACTCACCGTGTGTTCGCTCCAGTGCCCCGTGCGCGCCGACGGCCGTCGTGAGGACAGCTGGGATGCGATGCTCATCACCGCATCCTGGCACGACGCAGCAGGTCGGGGCCGTTGTGTCCGCAGAGGTGGGGATACCCCTGATGCGCCTCCCAGCCCCGACACGGACAATGGGCCCATGCGATTCATCGGACACATCATCGTCACCGGCCTCGCGCTGTGGGTCACGGCGCTGATCCTGCCCGGCATGCATCTGGGCGACGACAGCGCCACGGTGCTGACCCAGGTCCTCACCATCGGCGCGATCGCGCTGATCGTGGCGCTGCTGAACCTCATCGTGCGCCCGATCCTCTCGTTCCTGGCCTTCCCCATCACCTGCGTGACCCTGGGTCTGTTCCAGCTGGTCATCAACACGCTGATGCTGCTGCTGGCGAGCTGGGTCTCAGGACTGCTCGGGCTCACCCTCACGTTCGACACCTTCTGGTGGGCCCTGCTGGCCGGCGTGATCATCGGGATCCTCTCCGCCATCGTCGAGGGGGTCACCGGACTCGGCGAGCGGGACGACCGCCGCTACGAGGTGCGCGACTGACCACCGGGGCCGCCCCGCCGGCGCCCGTTCGCCGAGGCGCTCCCATGGCCCAGACGTTCCGCAGCCGTGCGCGCGGATTCTGGGAGAATGACCCCATGGCTCACTCTTTCGCGGACATCACGCCGCCGATCGCCCTGACCCCCCTCGACGGCCGCTACCGCGCCCAGGCCGCGCCCCTGGTCGACCACCTCTCCGAGGCCGCACTGAACCGTGCCCGCCTGGTGGTCGAGACCGAGTGGATGATCCACCTGCTGGACGACGGGGTCATCCCCGGCCTGCGCTCCCTCGACGAGGACGAGCGCGCCCTGCTGCGTGCCATCCCCGAGGACTTCGGCGCCGAGGGCATCGCCGAGCACGCCGAGATCGAGCGCGAGACCGTCCACGACGTCAAGGCGATCGAGTACTACATCAAGCGCCGCCTGACCGGCACCAGCCTCGAGCCGCTCGCCGAGGTGGTGCACATCTACTGCACCAGCGAGGACGTCAACAACCTCTCCTACGCGCTGATGATCCAGGGCGCCGTGCGCGAGGTGTGGCTGCCGGCGCTGCGCGGGGTCATCGGCGATCTCGCCGAGCTGGCGCGGTCCACCGCCGAGGTGGCGATGCTCTCGCGCACCCACGGCCAGCCCGCGACCCCCACCACGCTGGGCAAGGAGATCGCGGTGTTCGCCCACCGGCTGGAACGCCAGGCCCGCCGGATCGAGGCCGACGAGATCCTGGGCAAGATCAACGGCGCCACCGGCACCTATGCCGCCCACGCCACCGCCGTGCCGTCGGCCGACTGGGAGCAGGTCTCCCGCAGCTTCGTCGAGCACCTGGGGCTGACGTGGAACCCGCTGACCACGCAGATCGAATCCCACGACTGGCAGGCCGAGCTGTACGCGGACATCGCCCGCGCCGGACGGATCCTGCACAACCTCGCCACCGACATCTGGACCTACATCTCGCTGGGCTACTTCCGCCAGCGGCTCTCGGCCCAGGGCGGGACCGGCTCCTCCACGATGCCGCACAAGGTCAACCCGATCCGGTTCGAGAACGCCGAGGCGAACCTCGAGATCTCCGGCGCGCTGCTGGACTCGCTGTCCCAGACGCTGGTGACCTCGCGCCTGCAGCGCGACCTCACCGACTCCACCACCCAGCGCAACGTGGGCCCGGCGCTGGGGCACTCCTTGCTGGCGATCTCGAACCTGCGCCGCGGCCTGGCCGGCCTGGATGTCGACGCCGACGCGATGGCCGCCGACCTCGAGGACAACTGGGAGGTGCTCGGCGAGGCCGTCCAGTCGGTGATGCGCACCCTCGGCGTCCAGGGCGCCACCGGCATGGACAACCCCTACGAGCGGCTGAAGGATCTCACCCGCGGCCACCGCGTGGACGGCGCGGGGATGCGCGAGTTCATCGGCACCCTGGGCCTGCCCGAGGCCGAGCGCGACCGCCTGCTGGCACTGTCCCCGCACACCTACACCGGCTACGCCGCCTCGCTGGTGGACCACCTCGAGGACCATGGCGGCACCGGCACCGAGCCCGAGAGGCAGCCGCGATGACACCCGACGACACCCCGATGGAGACGACAGGCGCCGACGAAGCTGACGCCACCGACGTCGACGCCGCTGAGGTCCCCTCCCCCGAGCCCGGCGACCACGGCACCCACGGCGACCCCGGGTACCACGGCAACAAGGCGCCCTACCTGCGCCGGCTCAAGCTCATCGAGGGTCAGGTGCGCGGACTGCACCGCATGGTCGAGGACGACACCTACTGCATCGACGTGCTGACCCAGGTCTCCGCGGTGACCAAGGCCCTGCAGTCGGTCGCCCTCGGCCTGGTCGATGACCACATCCACCACTGCGTCCACGACGCGGCCGACTCCGGCGACACCGAGGAGCTGGATCGCAAGATGGACGAGATCATGGGCGCCGTCAAACGGCTCATGAAGTGACCGCCACGCGTCCGCCGGCGCCTCTGCCCCGCTCCTTCTTCGACCGGCCGGTGCTGGAGCTGGCGCCGCTGCTGCTGGGCTGCGTCCTCGTCGGCCGCGGGACCGCCCTGCGCATCACCGAGGTCGAGGCCTACGTCGGCGCGGAGGATCCCGGCTCCCATGCCTTCCGCGGCCGGACCGCACGCAATGCCACCATGTTCGGCCCGCCCGGGCACCTGTACGTGTACCGGCACATGGGGCTGCACTCGTGCATGAACGTGGTCGCCGACGCCGAGGGCACCGGGACCGGGTGCCTGATCCGCGCCGGCCAGGTGGTCGACGGCGCCGAGGAGGCCTATCGCCGCCGTCGTGCCACCGGCGTGTGCCGCAGCGACCGGGACCTCGCCCGCGGGCCGGGCCGCGCCACCGTGGCCTGCGGGATCACCTTCGCCGACGACGGGCTGGATCTGTGCGATCCCGGCAGCGGCGTGCACCTGTTGGGGCGGGTGGATCCGGCGGACCGGGCCGACGGCGAGCACCCGGGCGAGGAACCTTTCATGCCCCATCCCCGGCTCGCGGCGGGACCGCGGATCGGGCTGCGCGAGGAGGCCTCGGATCCGGGCCTGTATCCGTGGCGCTACCGCATCGCCGGTGACCCGACCGTGTCCGGGCCGGGCCGGCTGAACGCCTGAGCGGTTCGGCGTCCGGACCGGCACCGCACGATCCTTCCGCGATCGAGCGAGCGGCAACTGCTGTCCTCAGCGGGGGCGCACGGAGAGCTCGTCGATGTTGGCGTCGGCCGGCAGCCGCAGCGCCAGGGCGACGGTGGCCGCGACGGTCTCGGGCCGCATGTAGTCGTCCTCGCGGTACTCGCCGCCCTCGTCGCTGCGCAGCTGACGCTGCATGTCCGTAGCGGTGCGCCCGGGGTGGACGGAGCTGACCCGGACGCCGTGCTCGCGCTCCTCGGCGCGCAGGGCGTCAGTGACCGCACGCAGCGCGAACTTCGAGGCCGCGTACGCGCTGCCGCCCGGGCCGGAGTTGTACCCCGATCCGGAATTGATCGCGACCACCGTGCCCCGGGCGGTGCGCAGCGCGGGCAGCAGCAGGCGCGTGAGGTCGGCGACCGCGGTGACATTGGCCGTGAAGGAGCGGGTCCAGTCCTCGGCCGTGAGCTCCTCGATGCGACCCCGGACCAGGATCCCGGCCGAATGGACGAGACCCGCCAGGCCGTGGGGCAGGTCGAGGGCCTCGGCGGCGCGGGCAGCGGCGGCGGAGTCGGTGAGGTCGGCGGCGAAGGGCTCGGCGGACGGGAAGGTCGCGGCGAGCTCCTCGAGGTCGCGGAGGGAGCGGCCTCCCAGGACCAGGTGGTGATCGGCAGCGAGCTCCTCGGCGACGGCCCGGCCGATGCCGCGGGAGGCGCCCGTGATCAGGACGGTGGGGCGGGACGCGCTGGTGGAGTCGGGATTCGCAGTAGTCGACGTCATGATTCCGAGTCTGCCACGGCGGCGTTCCCGTCGATCGTGCGCTGTGTCCGCGCCACGCGCCCCGCGCCCCGCGCCCCGCGCCGCGCGGTGAGAGCATGTGCCCTGTGCACACCATGGTCGGAAACACCCGCTGGCTGCGGGCAGAGGTGCTGATCGTCCTCGCCCTCTCCCTCGGCCAGAGCGCGGTGTACTCGCTGCTCGCCCTCGCCCAGGCACTCGCGGCCGGTCCCCTGGCCGATCAGTCCACCGCGCTGAATCCCTCGTTGCGGGAGAACCCATGGGTCGATCTGCTCTACCAGCTGCTCTCGATCCTCTTCGATCTGATGCCGGTCGCACTGGTGGTGCTGCTGCTGACCCTGAGCGCCGGGACCTTCTCCCGGGCGCTGCGGGAGCTGGGCATGGACCTGGGCCGATGGAGCCGGAACCTGGCATGGGGCGTGGCGCTGACCGCAGGCATCGGCCTGCCGGGTTTGGTCATCTACTACGTGGGCAGAGCCCTCGGGGCGACCGTCGAGGTCATCCCCGCCGCCTTGGACACCCACTGGTGGACAGTGCCCGTGCTGGTGCTGCACGCGGTCAAGAACGCCGTGCTCGAAGAGGTGATCATGGTCGGCTATCTCTTCGATCGCCTCGAGCGACTGGGCTGGTCATCGAGGCGGACCATCGTGGTCTCGGCCCTGGTGCGCGGTGCGTACCACACCTACCAGGGCATCGGCCCGGGGCTCGCGAACCTCGCGATGGGCCTGGTCTTCGGGGAGTTCTACCGGCGCACACGGCGCACCATGCCCCTGGTGATCGCACACACCCTGCTCGACGTCTTCGCCTTCGTGGGCTACGCCCTGCTCCAGAGCGTCATCCCCACCTGAGCGGGTGACCCTTCCTGAGCGGGGCGCTCAGAGGACGTAGGGCTCACCGTCGCCCTCGGACTCCATGGGCAGGCCGGATTCGAACCACATGTCCATGCCGCCGGCGACGTTGATCGCCTCGAAGCCGTTGGTGTTCAGCCACTGCGTGACCTGAGCGCTGCGGCCGCCGCTGCGGCAGACGATGTACAGCTCGGAGTCGTCCTCCGGGATCTTGTCGAGGTTCTCCAGCAGGGAACTGGCGGGCAGGTGCTGCGCGTTCGGGGCATGGCCCGCATCCCATTCGGACTGCTCGCGCACGTCGATCAGGTGCGCGTTCTCGGGGACGGCGGCGGGGGCGACGGAGTCGGAGTTCATGACCTCCAGCGTAGTAGCCGCTCCCCCGCCGCGGTGGGGCGGCCGCCCCGGCCCTCAGACCGCCCGCAGCGCGTAGCGCCTGACCAGCGGCGAGGCGACGAGCACGGCGGCGATGACCAGCGCATAGGCTCCCAGCACGCACAGCACGTACTGGACCGCGCCCATCGGGTTGTTCGGGGCGCCGCCGAAGACGGCCGAGACGACCATCAGCGCGGTGCCGGTGGCGAGGATCGAGCTCAGCGCCACAGGCACCGAGATCTCCGCGATCCGGGCCCGGTGCAGCTGGCCGACCTCGGCGCCGGCGATGTGCTGGGCGCGCAGCGTGGGCGCCTGGTCGATGACCCGAGCGGTCTGGGTCACTCCCGTGCTCACGGCTGCGAGCACCGCGGCGATGCCGAGGGTGAGGATCCCGCCGGTGAACATGGCCATCATCAGCATCTGCTCCTCCGGGCTCGCGGTCTGCGACAGCAGCGAGAGCACGGTCAGGAACCCGGCGATGACCAGAGCGAAGGTGATGCCTGAGACGGCGCGCCAGCCGGCCCTGGGATCTGCAGCCAGGCGGCGAGCACCCACCAGCAGCGACGGTGTGGGGGCTAGCCTTGCCAGTGCCAGCGCGGCGATCCAGACGATGAACGGGCCCACCACGTTCACACCGGCGACGATCGCTCCGATGAACAGGACCATGATCGCCAGCGCGGCCCCGATGTTGCCGGACTGGCCCAGGAGGGCCGGACCGATCTGCATGAAGGCGAAGAAGCCCACGATCAGAGCCGCCCAGAGGATCACGCGGATCACGGACATGCGCACCACGCGCGAATCCCGGGCGACGCCCAGCGGGCTGAGCACCACGCCCGTCAGGGACACGGCGGCCGAACCGACGGCGAGCAGGACGAGGCCGAGCACCAGCAGCGGGTAGGCCCACCACGGCATCAGCAGGTCCGCCGTCGTGAACGGGGTGATCCCGAAGTCCAGCCGGGTCAGCGCCGGGGTGACGGCGACGTGGACGCCGATGCCGAGAACGCCGCCGAGCAGTGCCTGAGCGGCGACGTCGAGCACCGCCACGGAGCCCACCTGGCCACTGGTCCCGCCGACCAGGCGCATGGTGGCCAGGTCACGCTCGCGCCGGGCGAGGGAGAGCTGGGCGGCGGATCCGCCCAGGCCAATGGCACTGGGCACCAGGAGCACGGAAGCGATCATCGCGCAGATCACGAGCGTGCCCATGATCTCCGCCTCGCCGCCGGTTCCCGGCCCGGCTCCGGAGGGCATACGGCCGACGAAGGCCGCTGCGCCCCCGATGACGGTCGCCGTGATGGCGGTGGAGGCGGTGAACGCGATGACCGGCAGGATGTCCGCGAGGGCGCCGCGCCGGCGCAGCAGGAGCGGGGCGGTCGCGAGCAGCGCCCTCATAGGGACACCGCCTGACCGAGGCCCGAGGCTGCGTACTGGCCGGCACCGTGGTCAGTGGACGGCTCGGCGGTCTCCGGGCGGAAGAACTCCTGGGCGATGCGCCCGTCTCGCATGGTCACGGTGCGGCGGCAGGCGGCGGCGACCGAGGAGTCGTGGGTGACCATCACCAGGCTGGCGCCGGAATCGCGGCAGGACTCCACCAGGATGTTCAGCACCGCCTGGCCGGTGGCCTGGTCGAGGGCGCCGGTGGGCTCGTCGGCGAAGACGACCGAGGGACGCCCGGCCAGGGCGCGGGCGATCGCGACGCGCTGGGCCTGGCCGCCGGAGAGCTGGGTGGGACGACGGTCGTGCATGCCCTGCAGCCCGAGGCGGTCCAGCCAGGAGGCGGCCTCGGCGGTCGCGGCGCGGCGGGAGGTGCCCGCCAGCATGCGCGGCAGGATCACGTTCTCCAGCGCGGTCAGCTCCGGCAGCAGCTGGCCGTCCTGGAAGACGAAGCCGAAGTCGTCGCGGCGCAGACGGGTCCGCTTGCGGTCACCGAGGGCGGCGAGATCGGTGCCGTCGTGCTCGACGCTGCCGGACGTCGGCCGCAGGATCCCCGCCAGGATGTGCAGCAGCGTGGTCTTGCCGCAGCCCGAAGGGCCCATCACGGCCAGCGAGTCGGCGCGACCGATATCGAGGTCCACTCCGTCCAGAGCATGGGTCGCGGCCCCGGCGGCACCGTAGGTCATGATCAGGCCCCGGGCGGAGAGCACCGGGGCCGGGCGCATCGGGGCGACCTGAACGGGAGTCGCGTTCTGAGCGGCGGCATGAGGCGGGCCCGCATGCTGGGCCGGTGCCGGGTAGCGGGCCGGAGCCGCCGCGGGGAGAGGGTTCGGTGCGGTGTTCATGCGCCCAGGATCGTCGGCCCACCCGTGGACGCGCATCGGCCCCGGGATCGATCTCCCGGGGCCGACGTCAGACTGTGGGTGGAGGACGGCTCTCAGCCGAAGCGGCCGGAGATGTAGTCCTCCGTCTCCTTGTTCGAGGGGTTGGTGAACATCTTCTCGGTGTCGTCGACCTCGATCAGGTGGCCGGGCTTGCCGGTGCCCGCGATGTTGAAGAAGCCAGTGCGATCGGAGACGCGCGAGGCCTGCTGCATGTTGTGCGTCACGATCACGATCGTGTACTCCTGCTTCAGCTCGTGGATCAGATCCTCGATCGCGAGCGTCGAGATCGGGTCCAGGGCCGAGCAGGGCTCGTCCATGAGGACGACCTCGGGGCGGACGGCGATGGTGCGGGCGATGCACAAGCGCTGCTGCTGGCCGCCGGAGAGACCCATGCCGGGCCGGTCCAGACGGTCCTTGACCTCTTCCCAGAGGTTCGCGCCCCGCAGTGCCTGCTCGGCCAGCTCGTCAGCGGCGTTCTTCGACATGCGACGGTTGTTGAGCTTCACGCCCGCCAGCACGTTGTCACGGATCGACATGGTCGGGAAGGGGTTCGCCTTCTGGAACACCATGCCGACGCGGCGCCGCACGTTGACCGGGTCGATCCTCGGGTCGTAGATGTCCTCGCCGTCGATCTCGACCTTGCCCTTGGCGTAGGCACCCGGGATGACCTCGTGCATACGGTTCAGGGTGCGCAGGAACGTCGACTTGCCGCAGCCGGAGGGGCCGATCAGGGCCGTCACCGAGCGGGGCCGGATCTGGACGTCCACGCCTTCCACGGCCAGGAAGTCGCCGTAATAGATGTCGAGATCCTCGACGTTGATGGGCTGAGGGGCTGCCATCAGGGTCCTTTCGCGTGGGGCTTCGGCTCAGCGGCTGAGCTTCGGGGAGAAGTAGTAGCTGACCAGGCGGGCGACGATGTTGAGCACCATCACGATGAGGATGAGGGTGAAGGCCGCCGCCCACGCACGATCGATGTTCGTCGTGATCGAGCAGTTGTAGACCTCATCGGTGATCGGATTCCTCACCGTATCGTTCATGCAGTTCGCACTGCCCGCGCGGTACTGCTGGTTGATGAACGTCGGCAGGGTCGCCATGCGTCCGTCGAACATGTTCCAGTTCACGCCCGTCACCATGCCGACCGTCAGCAGCAGGGGCGCGGTCTCGCCGATGACGCGGGCGATGGCGAGGGTGACGCCGGTGGTCAGGCCCGCGATGGCCGTACGCAGGACGACCTTGACGATGGTCAGCCACTTCGGCACGCCCAGGGCGTAGGAGGCCTCGCGCAGGTCCATCGGGACCAGCCGCAGCATCTCTTCGCTCGAGCGCACCACGGTGGGGATCATCAGCAGCGACAGTGCCACGGCGCCCATGATGCCCATGCGCACGCTGTCGTCCGGCATGAAGGCGATGAACAGCGCCAAGCCGAACAGACCGGCGACGATCGAGGGGATACCGGTCATCACGTCGACGAGGAACGTCACCCCCTGCCCCAGGACCCTGCGCCAGCCCACGTCCGCGTACTCGACCAGGAAGATGGCCGTGAACAGGCCGATCGGGATGGAGATGATCGAGGCCCACAGGGTGATCAGCAGTGTGCCGACCGCCGCATGGAGCACACCGCCTGCGTCGGCGCCGCCGATCACGCCGGACATGGAATCGGTCCAGAAGGAGAAGGGAGTGGGTGCGGCTTCGACCGCACGGACCAGGCCGCGGCCGACCACCTCCCACAGCAGCGAGAGCAGGGGGAACATCGAGACCGCGAAGGCGCCGATCACGGTCAGCATCATCAGCCGGTCCATCGCCCAGCGGCGGCCTTCCCGGATACGGGAGTAGGTGTAGCCGAAGACGAGATGGAGGAGGAAGCCCAGCACGATCGCCGAGGCGATGGAGAGGCCGTCGAAGATCGCCAGGACGGCGATGGCCACCAGCAGGCCGGCCAGGCCGGTCAGGAGCAGGTGGTACCAGGGCAGCCGGCGCTCGTCGTGGCGACGTCGGACGGAGGTGTTCTCGGTGGTGGTTGTGGAGCTCATGAGGACCTCAGCTCTGCACGCCGCTGCGCGCGACGATCCAGCGGGCGAGGGCGTTGATGATGAACGTCAGCACGAACAGCACCAGGCCCACGAAGATCAGCAGGGACATGTCGACGCCGGACGCCTCGGCCTGCCGGGAGGCGATGTTCGCGGCGATGGTCTGGTGCCTGCCCACCTCGAGGATGTGGAAGGAGAAGGTGGCCCCGGGCGCCAGGATCATCAGCACGGCCATGGTCTCTCCCAGCGCGCGGCCGAGGCCGAGCATGGAGGCGGCGACCACGCCGCTGCGACCGAAGGGCAGCACCACGGTGCGCACGGTCTCCCAGCGGGTCGCCCCGAGCGCCAGAGCCGCCTCCTCCTGGAGGCGCGGCGTCTGCAGGAACACCTCGCGGGCGACTGCGGTGATGATCGGCAGCACCATCACGGCCAGCACCACCGAGGCGGAGGCGAGGTTGTTCATGGGGGCCGTCGGATCCCCGGCGAACAGAGCGATCACCGGGTCCCCTCCGACCCAGGGGATGAACTCGGGCCAGACGGGCCAGCTGCCCAGCGTGCTGTTGAGGAGCTTGTACAGCGGCTCGAGCTTGGGGACCAGCCAGATACCGCCCCAGAGTCCGTAGACCACGGAGGGCACGGCGGCCAGCAGATCGATCATGTAGCCGAGACCGGAGGCCATCTTGCGCGGCGCGTAGTGCGAGATGAACAGCGCGATGCCCATGGCGACGGGGATCGCCATGGCCAGAGCCATGGCCGCGGCCAGCACGGTGCCGAAGATGTACGGCAGCGTGTAGGAGACCAGCGAGAACTCCCCCTCGGCCTCGCCGACGACCTCGGTGCTGACGCGGATGGCCGGCACCGATTCGCTGCCGAGGAAGATGGCCACCGCGGCGAGGGTCAGGAAGATGAGGACGCCCGAGCCGATGCTCAGATAGGAGAAGAGGGAGTCCCCGAAGCGGCGATTGCTGCTCCTGAGGGAGGCCGGAGGGGCCTCCGGCGTGTCTGGCTCGACGTCGGTGGTGCTCAACAGGTGCCTTCCTCAGAGCTCACGGGACAGGGACAGGGGCGGTGACGCGCCGATGCCGCCGGGTCACGAAGGACCCGGCGGCACGGCAGTGTGCATCTGGCAGGATTCTCAGCCCGCGGTGATGCCGTCGATGGAAGCCTGCGCATCCTCGGAGAGGGCGGGGGTCAGCGGAGCGGAGCCGGCGTTCTCGGCAGCCGTCTGCTGGCCGTCCTCGGAGACGATGTAGGAAGCGTAGGCCTTGACCGCGTCGGCCGTCGCCTGATCCCCGTAGGAACCGCACAGCGCCAGGTAGGAGACCAGGACGATCGGGTAGACGCCCTCCTCGGTGGTGGTGCGGTCCAGCTCCATGACGATGTCGTTCTCCTCGCGGCCCTCGGCGCGCGGGGAGACCTCGACGGCCTTGGCGGCGGCCTCGGGAGTGTAGTCCACGAACTCCTCGCCGACCTGGATGCTGGCCACGCCGAGGTTGCCGGCCTGCGAGGCATCGGCGTACCCGATGGTGCCGTTGCCGCCCTCGACGGTGGAGATCAGACCCGAGGTGCCGTCACCGGACTGGCCGCCTTCGATGGGCCAGGTCTCGATCGGGCCATGCGTCCACGCGTCGGGCGCGACCTGGGAGAGGTAGTCGGTGAAGTTCTCGGTGGTACCGGAATCGTCCGAACGGTGGACCGGCACGATGTCCTGGTCGGGCAGGTCGGCATCCGGGTTCTCGTCGGCGATGGCCGGGTCGTTCCACTTGGTGATGTCGCCCGCGAAGATGCCGGCGAGGGCCTCCGGGGTGAGGTTGAGGTTGTCGACACCCTCGAGGTTGAACACCACGGCGATCGGGGAGATGTAGACCGGGAGGTCGAAGGCCTGCTCACCGTTGCACACCTCGGTGGAGGAGGCGAGCTCCTCCTCGTCCAGGGCGGCGTCGGTGCCGGCGAACTTCACCTGGCCGGAGAGGAACTGCTCGCGACCGGTTCCCGAGCCGGTGGCGTCGTAGGTGACCTGGATGTCGCCACCCTCGGCCTGGACCATGCCCATGAAGGACTCGGTCCACGCGGTCTGGGCGGCCTGGGCCGAAGAGGCACCCGAGCCGGCGAGGTTCCCGGTGAGGCTGGCGTAGTCGCCGGCGCCGCCGCCGTCGGACGCCGAACCGCCGCCGTTGCCGCCGTCGCCACCGTCGGTCTCCCCGCTGCCCCCACCGCAGGCGGAGAGCGCGAGCCCGCCGGCCAGGCCGAGCGCGGCGAGTGAGACGAGCTTGTTCTTGCGAACGTTCACTTCGAGTCCTTTCGGGGCCGAGGGCCCGGGGTGATTACTGCGGAGACGTCTTTCGCCGGTGACGCTAGGGAGCGCAGATGACACGGCACCCGCTCTCGTGTGAACAGCGGGTGAACAACCCTCCGGGATGCATGAACGCGCAGGTCAGTTCGTAGATACGATCGGGTCACAGTTCTGGTTACGAAGTTATCACGGGGCTGCGCGCGAGGCTCGTGAGCGCTTTCGCTGCGACGACGCTCACGTTGCCTCCACGATGGCGAAGACGATGATGGCCCCGATGTAGAGGACCATGAGCAGGAACGGGATCATGCCGATCAGGGAGGTCACGAGCCCGGCGATCGCAAGGCCCCGGCCGCTGCGCGGCGGGTCCGCCTCCGGTGACGTGGCGCGCATGCCCAGGGCCGAGAAGACGATGCCCACCGGGGCGGTGAGACCTGCACACATGACCAGACCCGCCAGTCCCAGGATGAAGCCCGTGATGGCGTGGCTCGAGCTCGGGGGCAGCTGCACGTACGGACCGGGCGGCCCGGGCACGGGAACTCCGGCGGAGTACGAGGCGTGCCCTGCCGGCGCTCCGGAACCCTGAGCCGGGAACGACGATCCGAACCCCTCGCCGGCCGGCGGGTCCGTGGCATACGGGTCGCCCGCTGACGGCGAGCCCGCATACGGCGTGCCCGCATACGGGTCGCCCGCGGATGGCGAGCCCCAGGAATACCCGGAGTGCCCCGGTCCCTGATCCATGCTCATGCCCTTCTCCTTCTCCTCGTCCTCGCAGCGTCGCCGCGAGGACCTCCGGGTGGCGTCCGCCCGCGCCCGGGCTCAGCCGATGTTGGGAAGATGCCGCTCGATCGCGACCACGGAACCCTGCGGTGTCGTATGCAGCATCAGGGCCTCGCCGGCGGCCAGGAACGGATTCTCGCGCGGCAGCTCGAGAGCGGCGCCGGGCCGGGCGACGTCCCGCACGCTCTGGATCACCGTCGGCAGGACGGGTCGGTGCGTGCACACCACCGTGCCGCGCGCCTCGTGCAGCACCCTGGCCATCACCGCGGCGGTCCGAGAGGGATGAGCCTCGTGGCCGGCCTCGGTCAGCTCATCCTTGGTACGGATCGTCAGCCCCTCGATGCGGGCCACGGGCTCGACGGTGCGCAGACATCGCTGCCACGGGCTGCTCAGCACGCTGTCGGGGTCGAATGCGTCGATCAGCGGCGGCAGGGCCTGCGCCTGCTTGCGTCCCTTGGAGTTCAGCGGCCGGGACTTCTCGCCCTTGCGCCACTTCGCCCGGGACACGGCGGCCCCGTGGCGCTGGACGATGATCGGCACGGTGAGCAGCTCCTCGGCATCGAGATAGCGACGCAGCGCCACCAGGGAGACCTGGTCGCCCTGGCGGGTGACCAGGGACTCCGCCTCGTCGAGCCCTACCCACCGCACCTCGTCGATCTCACCGGGGTCCAGCGGCCCGGGCGCGGTCTTCGCCCGCACCGTCCCCGTCCAGTACTGCACGATCTTGGTGCGGCCGTCGGGCAGCAGGTACACCGATGCGGGCAGCGGCCGGTGCAGACGCACGCGGTACCCCGTCTCCTCGGCCACCTCGCGCACGGCGGCCGCCGGAAAGGTCTCGCCCTTGTCGAGCTTCCCCTTGGGCACGGACCAGTCGTCGTAGCGCGGGCGGTGGACGAGCATCACCTCGATACCCTCGGTGCCCTCCCGCCAGGCGAGAGCACCGGCAGCGAGCACGGGCGGCGGCTTGCCGGGGGCGACGCGCACGGGTCAGGCCTTCGCCGCCGCGCGCATCTGCACGTCCCGGCCCGAGACGGTGAAGCCCCACGCCTCGTACAGGCGCAGTGCCGCGGTGTTGTCTGCCTCGACGTAGAGCTCGACGCCGGGCACGCCCGCGGCCTGCAGCCGCCGCAGCGCCGCAGCCAGCAGGTACCCCGCCACACCGTGGCCCTGGACGGACGGCGCGGTGGCGACGACGTAGATCTCGGCGTCGGCCTCGGGGCCCTCCGCCGCGTCCCGCTTGATCCACACGAATCCGACCAGCTCCTCGTGCTGGAGGGCGACCAGCAGGTCGCCGGCGTCGAACCAGGGCTCGGCCAGCCGTCGGTCCAGATCGGCCCGCCCCAGCGAGCCCTGCTCGGGGTGGTCGGCGAACGCCAGCGCATTGACCTCGACCCAGCGGTCCGCATCGCGCTCGAGGTCGAAGGAGTCCAGCCGGAAGTCCTCGAGCGTCGGGACGGCGACGTCCCGCACCGGATCCCCGGCGGCGAGCTCTCGATGCAGCGTGAGCAGTCGGCGGGTCTCGTGCATGCCCGCAGCGGTGAGGAAGGCGAGCGACCCGTCGAGGGCGCCGTGGGCCCAGACGCCCGCGTCGGGACGCAGCTCGAGGGCGGCTCGCAGCAGCGCCGTGCCGTGCCCGCGCCGGCGATGGCCGGGATGGACCATGCCCTGGACGGTGCCGTCGGGCAGCACGCTCGCGTAGCCGAGCAGCGTCTCCGCCGCGGCCGGATCGGCTCCGGGGTCCGTGCTGTGCTCGGGTCCGGCGGGCAGGAGCAGGTGCTGTGCGGATTCTCCCGTCAGGGCGAGCCGCGCCGCCTCGTCCAGCGGGGAGACTCCGTCGTGCGCGGTGACTGCATCGAGCAGCTCACGGGCCGCGTCGCGCTGGGTCTGCGACAGGGCAGCCGTCGTGATCATGGGGTCCTTCCGGGGCTCGGACGGTTCGCTGTGGATGCCGCCGCCTGCGGGCGCTCGTAGACTGACACTGTAGCGCCCGCCTGACCACGCTCGTCGGCGACGGCGAAGTGACCGGAACCGAGTGCGAGGGAGGCCTCATGACCGCTCCCGAGCGCGCCCCGCTCGGTGCCGCACTGGCGCTGCTGCTGACTCTGATCTCGCTGACCGGCCCGCTGTCGCCGGTGGTGATGGCGACGTTCGTGGCCCTGCTCACCGTGCTGCTGGGTATCGCCTGGCCGGGCCTGCTCGAGCTCCGTTCCGCGGTCGGGACGGCGGTGGTGATGGCGGGCACCGGTATCGCCGGCGCCGTGATCGTCTCCGCCCCGTCGGACCGCATCGCCCCGATGACCGGGATCGTGATGGCGTGCGCCGTCGGGGTGTTCGCCTCCTTCGTCCACCAGATGCTGCGCCGGGACCGGCGGGACCTGACGGCCTCTCTCACCGGCACGGTGGCAGGGGTGTTCGCGGCCGGGGTCGCGGCGTGCTGGGTGCTGGCGCAGGCCCAGGCCGCCGCCGAGGGCCGGGCCGCTCTGGTCTCGGCCATCGCGGCGGGTCTCGCCGCGACTCTCCTGATCAACGCCACGGCGCTGCCGGCCGGCCTGCGTTTCGTGCTCTCCGCGGGCGCGGGCGCCGGGGTGACGGCGGCGCTGGCCTCTGCGCTCCTGGCGGTGTCGCTGCCCCTGGCGATCGGGCTCGGCCTCGTGGTCGCGATCGGGGGCAGCTGTGCGCATCTGCTGGCAGGGTCCTCCCTGGTGGCGCGGGAGCCGGTCCCCTCGCTCGCGGTGGCGGTGGTGCCCGTGGCCACCATCGGTGTGGTCGCCCACCTCGCGGTGATGCTGCTGCCCTGAGCGCTCCCGGCCGCTCCCCGGACCGCTCCGTCGCGCACTGCTCGCCGCAGCTCGTGGACGATAGACTCTGCGGCATGTCCGCGCTCTCCCTGATCTTCATCTCGCTCGTGGTCCTGGTGGGTCTCGGCACCCTGGCATTCGCCGTCCTGGTGCTGCTGCGCCTGTTCGACCGCTGAGCGGCTGATCGGCTCCCATGCCCATCACACTCGACCCCTCCCTCCCGGAGCCGCTGTACCCGCTCGCCTGGCTGATCGGCAGCTGGCAGGGCTCCGGAGCCCTCCATCGCCCCGGGGATCCCGACGCCGGCGAACGCCGCGTCCAGCAGCACCTGGTGTGCACCGCCCGCGAGGACGGCACCATGGGCTGGCGCTCGACGATCCACGAGATCGACGCGCCCGCCCCGCTCCCTCCCACCAGCGCCTTCGCCCGGGCGGACGCGCCCCCTGCCGCGGGCACGGGCGAGCGCACCCTGCTGATGCGTGAGGACGGCATCTGGACCGTCGGCGACGTGCTGCCCGGCCAGGATGTCGCCGCGGCCCGCGCGGCCAAGCCGGGCGATCCCGCCAGCTTCCTGTCCTACGGGCTGCGGGCGCGTTTCGAGCGCCGGGACCGGGCCGGAGAGCACGCGGCCGGTGAGGACTCGGCCCGTGACGACCCGGCCGGCCCGGAATGGGCCGGTGAGGTCCGCGGACCCCGCATCCAGCTCGCCCTGGGCGAGCCCGCGGCGGATGGCAGCCCCGAGGTCACGGCGACCCGCATGTTCGGGTACGTCGGCGGCAACCTGATGTGGCTGTGGGAGCAGCGGGTCCCCGGCGCCGCGAGCGAGACCGGCGAGACCGACATGACCCCCTACATCTCCGTGGAGCTCCACCGTGCCTGAGACCGACCGTCACATCCGCCCGCTGCTGAGCGCAGGAGCCGTCCTCGGCGACGGCCCGGATGCAGCGGTGCCCGCCCACTACGGCGCACCGCTGCGCGAACAGCGCCGGCTGCTGGATGGCCGCGCCGTCGTCGACCTCGGCCACTTCGAGGTGCTCGAGGTCACCGGCCCCGACGCCCGCAGCTGGATGACCACCGTGACCACCCAGGTCCTCGAGGGCATCCCCGTCGGCTCCTCGGCCAGCCTCGCCGTGCTCTCGCCGCAGGGCCGGGTCGAGCACCTCGCCTCCGCCGTGGTCACCGCGGAGGAGACCCTGCTGCTGGTGCTCGATGCCGGAGCCCGTGCAGGCCTTCGCCGCTACCTGGAGATGATGCGCTTCGCGGCGCGCGTCGAGCTGACCGATCGTGATGACCTGCGCGTTCTCGGCGGCACCGCGCCGGCCGCCGACGTCCTGCCCGAGCTCGACCTGCCCGCTCCCGCCGCCGTCTGGTCCGAGCCCTGGCCGCAGGTCGCCCCCGGCGGGGTGGCCTACGGGCCGGATCCCGACGACCCGGTGGGCGCCGTGCTCACCGTCGCCGATGCCGACGCTCTCGCTCAGGTGCCCTGGCGCTCCGACCACCTCGCCGGGATGTCCTCGTGGGAAGCGCTGCGGATCGCCGACCACCGCGCCCGGGCGGCCCGGGAGGTGGACGAGCGCAGCATCCCCCACGAGCTCGATCTGCTGCGCACCACCGTGCACACCACCAAGGGCTGCTACCGCGGCCAGGAGACCGTCGCGAAGGTCCTCAACCTCGGCCAGCCCCCGCGCCGCCTGGTCATGCTCCACCTGGACGGCTCGCAGGACGTGCCCGCCGCCCCCGGCGGCGAGGTGCGTCTCGGCGGGTCCGACGGGAAGGTCATCGGCGCCGTCACCTCCGCGGCCCTGCACGCCGATCTCGGGCCGATCGCGCTGGCCGTGGTCCGTCGAGCGGTCCCGCTCGACGCCGCTCTGGCCGTGGAGGTCCCTGTCTCCGCCGCCGACGGGGAGACGAGCTCGGTGTGGATCGATGCGTCGCAGGAGCCGGTCGTGGTGCCCCGCGACCACGGCGACCGACCGGCGACCGCCAAGCTCTGAGGCGCGCACAGCACGTCAGGTGCCGGCCGCAGGTGCGCCCCTGGCCGGTGCCGGCGCCCGAGCCGGTCGTCCCGTCCCGGCACCCGTACCGTTCGGCCCGCCCGAACGTCCACGCAGCCTGCACACCATTCGCACCGCTCTCCTACCGTGCTCGTCCTGCGGCGCCCGGACGGGCCTGGAACAATGGGAACCATGAGTGCACAGGGCGAGCAGCAGGAGTGGAGCCGGCGGCGACGACAGGTGCTCGAGGCCAAGGAGCAGGCGCTGCACGCCGCCCGCGAGGACGAGCACGTCAGGGCCACCGCCACCATCCGTGACGCGGTCGCACGATTCCGGGAGGCCGGGATCGATCCGATCCCGCTGCGCGCCCGGCCGTACACCGGCGGCGGGACGATCCGCACCTCACTCCGGGGCTGGTACCTCAAGCGCGACCGGTCCCTCGCGGTCGACGCCGAGGGCCGTTACTACGTGATGCGGGTCGACGGCGGCCTGCGGTCCCGGCTGCGCGGCGCGACCCCTGCCCCGTCGCCGGCACCGCTGGTGGTGGGCCGTGGAGCCCGCGACGGCGACACGTTCCGGCTCGAGGAGCTGTTGGAGATGCGGCTCGAGGACCCGGTGCGCCCATGAGCCAGGCCTCTCCTCCGCCCGGGGGGACTCCGCAGCGGGCTCCCCTGCTCGATCGCGTCCGCGGGGCCGTCGGCAGCTGGCTGGCCCAGGGGGCCTCCCGCGGCCGCTCCGACGCCGTGACCGTCACCCGCGCGGCGGTGGCGGCCGCCCTCGCCTACCTGCTCAGCGGCCTGATCTGGGATCACCAGTACCCGTTCTTCGCCTCGATCGCCGCGTTCGTCATCATCGGATTCGGCATCGAGAAGAAGGTCCGCAAGATCTTCGAGATGGCCGCCGGAGTGATGCTCGGCGTGGTCATCGGCGAGATCGCCCGGTCCCTGATCGGCTCCGGCACCTGGCAGATCCTGGTCGTCGTGTTCGTCGCCGGGATGCTCGCGCGCTTCATCGACTCCAGCAACCTCTTCGGGATCCAGACCGCGATCCAGTCCCTGCTGGTGACCATCATGCCGCTCACCCCGAACATGACCCCGGGCGGGCGCGTGCTGGATGCGCTGACGGGCGTGGTCGTCGCGATCGTGATCCATCTGCTGTTCTCGGGGGATCCTCGGCGCCCCCAGCGCCGGGCTGCATGCTCGTTCTTCCAGGAGTTGGAGGACACGCTGGTCTCCCTCGCCCTGGCCGCACGCAGCGGTGATCGCGGCGTCGCTCAGGCAGCGCTGGTGAGCATCCGCAACAACTCCCAGAAGTACACCGATGAGTGGCAGCTGGCCAATGACGCTGCCAACGAGATGGCCACCTTCTCCCCCGCGGGGCTGCGTCACGCGGGGGACGTCGGCCGCCTGCAGCACCTGCTGGTGGGCTCTGACCGCGCGATGCGCAACATGCGGGTGATCGCCCGGCACGAGGTGGAGTTCCTCGACGCCGTGCGCGGGGATGCGCATTCGACCCTGGCCGACGCGCTGCTGGCCGCGCGCGACGCCGTGACGGAGCTGGGGACGGCCGTCCGGCACGACGAGGTCGACTTCACCGAGGCCCGGCGCAAGCTGCGCCTGTTCGCCTCCTACCTGACCCCCGAGATGCTGCTGCGCAACGACGAGGGCGTGCGGCCGGGCCGTGCCGGCCACTTCGAGGGAGTCACCCTCGCGATCCAGCTGCGCTCCCTGGCCATCGACCTGCTCCAGGCCACCGGGCTGACCTCCCAGGAGGCCAAGCAGTTCCTGCCCAGCCTGCTCGTCGCCGCCGACGGGGACGCGATCGGCCCGCGCCTGATGACGCAGGAGATGAAGGCGGTCGAACCGCCGGCCACCACGGAGGCGCTCGAACTGCTGATCACCGACCGCTCCGACCCCGATCGGCGCAGCTGAGGCCGAGCCGCCTGCCAGCGGGCGTTCGGCGGGCGCGGTTATCCTGACCGGATGATCGGACTCATCCAGACGTGGATCTTCGCCGTCCTCGCGCTCGCCCTGTTCGCCATCGAGATCTGGGCGTTCGTGAACGCGATCCGCTTCCGTCCCGACGCCTACACGGCGGCCGGCAAGCGCAGCAAGCTGTTCTGGGGGATCCTCACGGGCGTGGCGCTGCTGCTGGGCTTTCTCTCCCTGCCCTATCCGATCGGCAGCGGCGGCTCCTCGATGCTGTTCATGCTGGCCGGCGTCGTGATCGCCGGGATCTTCCTGGCCGACGTGCTGCCCGCGCTGAAGCGGGTCATGGGGCGCGCTCGCGGCAACCGCTGGTAAGCGCCGCTCACGCTGGACCGCCGATCCATGACCCGTCGGCCCGGTCCCCTCGACCGCGCCCATGCCGCCCGTCGACATAGAACGAACTTTGGCCACTGACGTCGCATAATCCGCTGGAAATGCGTCGTCAGTGGCCAAAGTTCGGGTGTCGTCCCGGGTCGAGCCCGGGGACGGTGGCAGTCGATCGGGTCGATCGGCCTCTAACGACCTGCCCGACCTCCTACCGCTCGCAAGCTCGCAGTACGTCGATCAGGCCGTTCCGCACTGCCTGACCTCCTACCGCTCGCAAGCTCGCAGTACGTCGATCAGGCCGTTCCGCACTGCCTGATCTCCTACCGCTCGCAAGCTCGCAGTACGTCGATCAAGCGGTTCCGCACTGCCCGATCTCCTACCGCTCGCAAGCTCGCAGTACGTCGATCAGGCCTTGTGGGAGCCGGCGCTGCGGAGGTTCTCGCAGGCCTCGACCAGGCGCGTGGCCAGGCCGGCCTCGGCCTTCTTGCCCCAGGCGCGGGGGTCGTAGGCCTTCTTGTTGCCGACCTCGCCGTCGATCTTCAGCACGCCGTCGTAGTTCTCGAACATGTGAGCGGCGACGGGGCGGGTGAAGGCGTACTGGGTGTCGGTGTCGATGTTCATCTTGATGACGCCGTTGTCCACCGCTTCCTGGATCTCCTCCAGGGTGGAGCCGGAGCCGCCGTGCATCACCAGGTCGAAGGGCAGGTCCTTGCCGTACTCGGCACCGACGGCCTTCTGGATCTCCCCCAGGATCTCGGGACGCAGCTTCACGTTGCCCGGCTTGTACACGCCGTGCACGTTGCCGAAGGTGAGTGCGGTGAGGTAGCGGCCCCGCTCGCCCAGGCCCAGCTTGGCGGCCGTCTTGAGGCCGTCCTCGGGGGTGGAGAAGAGCTTGTCGTTGGAGACGTCGGCCTGGATGCCGTCCTCCTCGCCGCCGACGACGCCGATCTCGATCTCGAGGATCTTCTTGGCGGCGGCGGACTTCTCCAGCAGCTTCTCGGCGATCTCGAGGTTCTCGTCGACCGGCACGGCGGAGCCGTCCCACATGTGCGACTGGAACAGCGGGTCCAGGCCCTTGTTCACGCGGTTCTCGAGGTCCCAGGCGATGAGGGGCTCGACCCAGTTGTCGAGGGCCTCCTTGGGGCAGTGGTCGGTGTGCAGCGCGACGTTGATCGGGTAGTTCTTCGCCACGGCGTGCACGAACTCGGCCAGTGCGATGGAGCCCGCGACACGGTCCTTGACCGTGGAGCCCGAGAGGTACTCGGCGCCGCCGAAGGACACCTGGATGATGCCGTCGGAGTTCGCCTCGCTGAAGCCGCGCAGGGCGGCGATAGCGGTCTGCGAGCTCGAGACGTTGACCGCCGGGTAGGCGAACTTCCCGCGCTTTGCGTGGTCGATCATCTCTGCGTACTGATCCGGGGTTGCGACTGCCATGAGGCATGCTCCTTCGCTGAAGAGAGTCCGTGACGATGACCGGCGGCGCGGAGTGCGTCTCGCACGATCGTCCTATCCGGCTCATTGTCCCATAGGGCCCTTCCGAGCCGACCGGGCTCTCATCCCCCGAGAGCGGCCACCGCCGCAGCGGCTCGTGGTCGGCGCATACGTCAGCGCAGCGGCCCCTCGGGGAGATCGGCGTGCTGGATGATCCAGGTGTGCATCGCGATCGCGGCCGCGGCGGCGACGTTGATCGAGCGGGTGGATCCGAACTGGGTGATGCCGACGACGAGGTCCGCGGCGGCGAGGATCTCCGGGCTCACGCCGGGACCCTCCTGGCCCACGACCAGCACCGCGTCGCGCGGCAGCGGTGTGCGCTCGATCGGCAGGGCCCCGGGCACCAGGTCGATCGCGACCAGCGGGCGGCCGTGCGCCCGGGCCCAGGAGATGAGCTCGGCGGCGTCGGGATGGTGGATCTCGTGCTGGTAGCGGTCGGTGACCATCGCCCCGCGGCGATTCCAGCGGCGCCGGCCGACGATGTGGAAGGCGCCGACGGCGAAGGCGTTCGCGGTGCGCACCACGGAGCCGATGTTCGCGTCGTGCTCGAGGTTCTCGATGGCCACGTGCAGGTCGTGCCGGTGGGTGTCGAGGTCGGCGATGATCGCCTCGCGCCGCCAGTACCGGTAGCGGTCCTCGACGTTGCGGCGGTCCCCGTGCGCGAGCAGCTCAGGATCCAGGCGCGGATCCTCCGGCCAGGGCTCGGGATGGGGGCCGACACCGACCTCGCGGCCGGGTTCGGGCTCGCTCATGGACGGTGCTCAGATCTCCAGCTCGGAGATGTCGTAGGCCGCGAGGTAGCGGTACCCGGCGGCCTCGACGGCCTCGCGGGACGCCTCGGAGCGGTGCACGATCACGGCGACGGCGGCGATGTCGGCGCCGGCCTCGGTGAGTGCCTCGCAGGCGGTCAGCACGCTGCCCCCGGTGGTGGAGGTGTCCTCGACGGCGACGACACGGCGCCCGGTGACGTCGGGCCCCTCGATGCGTCGCTGCAGACCGTGGGCCTTGTTGGCCTTGCGCACGACGAACGCGTCCAGCGCTCTGCGCTCATCGCCCGCGGCGCCGGGAGCGTGAGCGGCCGCGTGCAGGATCGACGTCGCGACCGGGTCCGCCCCGAGGGTGAGTCCGCCGACGGCCTCGACGCCGGGGACCAGACCCTCGCGGTGCAGGAGGTCCAGCATGACTCGACCGACCAGCGGCGCCGCCTCGTGGTGGAGGGTGACGCGACGCAGGTCGACGTAGTGATCCGCCTCGGCACCCGAGGAGAGGACGACGTGTCCGCGGACGACGGCGAGGTCCCGGATCAGGACGCGCAGACGCTCACGGGCGACCTCGATCGGAGCGGACACGGGGGAATCGGGGCTGGTCTCCGGCATGATGCCAGCGTAATGGACTCTCCCTCGTCGTCCCGTCGGAAGTCCAGCCCGTCGGCCCCGCCGGCCGTGCAGTCCGTCGGCCGCATCGCGCCGCCGTTCCGTCGGCCCGTCTAACCCTCCTCGCGCTGCCAGGGGGCGTGCAGGTTGCGGCGCGAGGCCTTCCGGCGCGAGCGCAGCACGGCCCGCTGCTGCATCCTGCGGTACCAGGTCGGTGAGGTCAGTGCGCGCACGAGGGGGCGCGGGGCGATCCGGGAGAACTCGCCGGCGGTGCGGTACTTGACCGATGGGATCGACATGACGTTGCCCTTGGCGGCGTCCTTGAGCGCCTGCTCGACCACGAAGGGGGCCTTCAGCCAGGTGACGCGCGGCAGGCCGTCCATCGTCATCGCGGCCCGCTCGTGGAACTCCGTCTGCACGAACCCCGGCAGCAGGACGGTCGCGGTCACGCCGGTCTCCTTGAGCTCCATCGCCAGCGACTCGGTGAAGACCGTGACCCAGCTCTTGGAGGCGGCGTAGGGGCCGGCGGTGGTGTACCCGGCGAGCGAGCTGACGTTGATGATCGCTCCGCGGCAGCGCTGGACCATCGCGCGCGCCGCCGCGTGGGAGAGGACCAGGACCGCCTTCATGAGGGTGTCCATCTGCTTCTCGTGGTCGCCCACGCCGATCTCCAGGAACCCGCCGCGGAGCCCGTAGCCGGCATTGTTGACCAGCAGATCGATCCGGTCGACGGGATCGGTGAGACGGACCGCGACCCGCTCGAGGTGCTGTCGGTCCGAGAGGTCTGCGGGAAGGATCTCCACGCTGACGTCGTGGACGTCGCGGATCTGCTCGGAGACCGCACGCAGGCGGTCCTCGTCGCGCGAGACCAGCACGAGGTCGTGCCCGGTCCCGGCCAGCTGCCAGGCGAACTCCAGACCGAGTCCGGACGTCGAACCGGTGACGAGTGCGCGCGCCATGTCCTGAGTTTACGACTGCGCGGGCCGCACGACGGCGGCGACGGGCCGTGGGCCTGCGTCGATCTGACGCCGCCCGTAGGATCGGGGCCATGCGGATCGCGACCTGGAACATCAACTCGCTGCGGGCACGGATGGATCGGGTGCTGGCCTTCCTGGAGCGGCACGACGTCGACGTGCTGGCTCTGCAGGAGACCAAGGCCAAGCCCGAACAGCTGGATCTCACGGCCCTGGAGGCGGCGGGCTACGAGGTCCGCGCGCACGGGCTGAATCAGTGGAACGGGGTGGCGCTGATCTCCCGCGTCGGCCTCACCGACGTGCGCACCGAGCTGCCGGCGGTGCCGGCCTGGCCGGAGGACGGCACCGGCGTGGTCGAGGCCCGCGCGATCGGCGGCGTGGTCGGTGACGGCCTGCGGATCTGGTCGCTGTACGTGCCCAACGGGCGCGAGCTCGGCCACCCGCACTACGCCTACAAGCTGCGCTGGCTGGACGCGCTGCGCGCCGAGGGCGAGCGCGAGCTGGCCGCGAACCCGCAGTCGCGCACGGTGTTCGTCGGGGATTTCAACGTCGCCCCGCAGGACGAGGACGTGTGGGACATGGAGTTCTTCGAGGGGAAGACGCACGTCACCGAGCCGGAGCGGGCGGCGTTCCGGGCGGTGGTCGAGGCCGGCTACGCCGACGTGGTGCGCCCCGACCATCCGGGCCCCGGTGTGTACACCTACTGGGACTATCAGGCCCTGCGCTTCCCGAAGAAGGAGGGCATGCGCATCGACTTCGTGCTCGGGTCCCCGGCCGTGCAGTCCGCGGTGCGCGGCTCGCTCATCGATCGCGAGGAGCGCAAGGGCAAGGGCGCCTCGGACCACGCCCCGGTGATCGTGGACCTCGAGTTCTGAGGTGGTCCTCCCCCGCCGGTTCCCGCGCCACGACCACGGCCGGCGGACCAGGGCGGGCTGCGGTCCACGAGGATGCGCCGCCGGAAGGCGAGGATGCGCCGCCGCACGGAGGCTCGCCGCGAGGAGATAAGACGCGAGATAGGACGCAAGGAGGAGCGGCGTCGCGATCAGTCGCGGCGCCGCTCCGGACGAGCCATCTGCATCGGGATCAGGCGTGCACGATAAGTGGTTGCGGTGGCGCTTTCGACGCCTCGCAGCCGGTCCGTTGCGGGGACCAGTCGCACGTGGGTTCCGGTGCCGGTATTCGTCGTTGTCCACATCACACTACGCCCGCCGCGAGGTCCCTGCAAGCCCTCGGTGAGAGCGATCTTTCCTCCACATAGCGGCCTCGTCCACCGCCCGGGCCACTGCCGGGCGAGCGCCCCACCGCAGCAGTCACGCTGGCCGCATGACCAGCACCACCATCCCTCAGCTCCCGGCTGCATCGCGGCCGCCGGATCCCCACGATCCCACCCTGCGGACCGAGCCGGATGTCCATCCGGGCTCCGGCCCGAGGCGACGGCGCTCCCGGTTCCCCGGTCGGGCGGCCGCACGCAGCGCCGGGCCCGACGGACCGGTGGCGGGAGCCGCGGACAGCCCTGCCCAGGTGCGCTGGAGCGGTCAGGACGAGAGCCTGCGCGAGCTCGTCCGGGACCACGCCACCGCCGCGGGGATGGCGCTCGCCGACACCTCCGCGGGTCCCTGCGCATGCGTCGTGGTCGAGGGAGCATCGCTCGTGCGCGGCGACTCGGACGGTGCCGGAAGCCGCTCCCCGCTGATCGTGGTCACCGCCGAGGTCGACATCCCGGCATCGCTGTGGCAGCACGCCCTCGCCGCCGGTGCCCTGGCCGTGATCCCGCTGCCGGATGGATCCGAGCAGCTCCTCTCCCAGTTCTCCGAGCTGGCGCGGCCCCGCGGTGCCTCCACGGTGCTCGCCGTGGCCGGCGGCTGCGGAGGGGCGGGTGCCTCCAGTTTCGCTGCACGTCTCGCCGGAGCCGCGCGCACCCACGGTCCGGTGGTCCTGGTCGACGCCGATCCCCTCGGCGGCGGCCTGGATCTCCTGGTCGAGACCTCGCCCACCAGCGGCATCGGGTGGCAGGAGGCGACCGGACTGGGTGCCGACGACGGAGAGGCACTGCGCGAGGGCCTGCCCCGGGTCGACGACGTGCACCTGCTGATCTCCGGGGACCATGCCGGCCCCGATCCGCAGACCCTCTCCCGCGTCCTCTCGGCGCTGTCCCCGCTGGGCGGAACGGTGGTGGTGGACCTCGGTGCCGGTCTCGTACCCGTCGCCGCCGAGCACGCTGATCACCTGTTCATGGTGGTCCCCTCCACGGATCATGCAGTCCGGGCGAGTGCTCGCCGTCTGCGCGCGTGGCGCCCACCCGAGATGCTGGCGCAGGCCGTGGTGCGCCGGCGCGGGCCCCTGACGCCGGCGGAGGTCGCCCACGATCTCGACCTGCCGCTGGCCGCATCGTTCCGCGACAGCCCCCGCTCGACGGTGCCCCTGCTGGATGCGCGGCGCCGCGGCGCCGACCGCGCAGCACGCCGGCTGCTCACCGGGCTGGCTGCGGGCAGGGCGTCATGAGCACCGTGCACCCGCCCACCTCCGACGCGGAGCTCTCTCCTCTGCTGGAGCTGGTGCGGGAAGACCTCGTGCGATCACCCGGCGCGGTGGACGTGCCCCGCATCGCCCGGGTGCTGCGCCGGCAGGGCAGGGTGCTCGGCGCCGCGGCCACCCTCGAGCTGACCACGCGCATCCGCGACCACATCGACGGGCTCGGCCCTCTGCAGCCACTGACCGGGCCCGGCGTGACGGACCTCCTGGTCAACGACGACGGCTCGGTGTGGCTCGACGACGCAGACGGGCTGCGCCCCGCCGCGATCCATCTCGCTCCCGCACAGGCCCGGGACCTCGCAGTACGGCTGGCGACCGCCGGCGGACGACGTCTGGACGACGCGGTCCCCTGGGCCGATGCGCACCTGCCCTCGGGCATCAGGTTCCACGCGGTGCTGCCCCCGCTGTCGCCGGGCGGAGCGATCCTCTCGCTGCGTCTCCCCGGCCAGGAGCGCCTCGATCTCGATGACCTCCAGCGGCTGGGCGCATTCGGCCGGGAGGCCCGCGAGGTGCTCATGGCCGTCATCACGGCCCGGGTCCCGTTCCTGGTCACCGGTGGCACCGGCACCGGGAAGTCGACACTGCTGGCGGCGATGCTGCGCGAGGTCCCGGCCGATGAGCGGATCGTGGTGGTCGAGGACGTGCTCGAACTCGCCGTCGACCACCCGCACGTGGTCCACCTGCAGTCCCGCCACGCCAACAGTGAGGGCGCGGGCGCCGTGGACCTCACCGCCCTGGTGCGCCAGAGCCTGCGGATGCGCCCTGACAGGATCGTGCTCGGTGAGTGCCGGGGCGCGGAGATCCGGGAGCTGCTGCAAGCCCTGAACACGGGCCACGAGGGCGGCTGCGGCACCGTCCACGCCAACACCGCGAGGGACGTGCCGGCACGCCTGGAGGCCCTGGGCGCGCTCGGCGGCCTGGACCGGGGCGCTCTCGCGGCCCAGGTCGGCAGCGCCCTCGAGGTGGTCGTCCACCTCGGGCGGCACGACGGGGTCCGCGCCCTCGACGAGATCGCCCTGCTGCACCGGGACCGGGAGGGGACGCTGGGAGCGACCACAGCGCTGAGGGTGGACGGGGGAAAGCTGCGGGAGGGCCCGGCGGCCGGGGAACTGGCGGCACGGCTGCACCCGCCCGGCCGTGCGGCCTCGCCCGCGGCCGAGACCGGCTGCGGCGCCTCCTCGCCCGCCCCGGCCGGGACCGGCCCCTCCTCCTCGTCCCCGGAGACCCGGGCGCGACGGAGGGCGGCATGATCGTCACTGCGCTTCTCACTCTGACCGCCGCGGCCACGCTCGCCTGGGTGCTCACTCCCCCACCGGTCCTGGCCGGCCCCCGCCCGGTGAGAGCCCGGGTCCCACGCGCTGGTGCGGGCACCCTCGAGGTGGCGCGCATGATCGAGCAGCTCGCCACCGTGATCAGCTCCGGCTCCAGCATCCGTCAGGCCTGGGGCGCCATCGCCCGGTCCCTGCCCGAGGGTGAGCTCACCGAGCTGGCCCGCGCCGCCGCGGCCGGGGCCGATCCGAGACGCGGAGCCCCGGGGCGACTGCGGCAGACGGAGGTGATCGGTTCCCTCGGCGCCGCACTGACCGTCTGCGAGCGCACCGGGGCGCCGACGGCAGGAATGCTGCAGAGCCTGGCCGATGCGCTCCGGGACCTCCACGACGCCGCCCAGGCCCGCCGCAGTGCCTTCGCCGGGCCCCGCTCCACCGCCCGGATCCTGCTGGTGCTTCCCCTGGCCGGGCTCGGACTGGGGATCCTCCTCGGCGGGGATCCGCTCCGGCTGCTGCTGGCCTCGCCCGCCGGGAACCTGATGGGCGCGCTCGGCATCGCGCTGACCGGGCTGGGCTGGTGGTGGATGCGGCGCCTGATCCGCCGGGCCGATCCGCCCAGCGGGCAGCGCGTGGATCCCTCGGTCGTGCTCGAGCTGATCGCCGGCGCCCTCGAATCCGGGCTGCCGCTGTCCCGGTCCGTCTCCGCGGTGGCCGGCGCCCTCACGGCCGGACCGGACGCCCACGCTCTCGAGCGGCTCGCGACATCTCTGGAGGCCGGAGTCCCTGCAGCTGTGGCCACCCGGGAGCTGCCGGCGGAGTTCACAGCGCTCGGGGAGTCCGCGGTCCTCGCGGAGACGGCCGGTGCGGATCTCGCCCACGTCCTGCGCTCTGCGGCCCGCGACGCCCGGCGCGGCCGGGCTCGGCACGCCGAGGTACGGGCCGCTCAGCTCGCGGTGCGCCTGGTGCTGCCCACCGGTCTCGCGCTTCTGCCCGCGTTCGTGGTCCTGGGCATCATCCCCACCGTCATGTCGCTGCTCGGCGGCACGTTCTCGCTCACCACGGCGGGCGCCGTGCCATGAGCTCCCGCCCAGGGAGCCCTCGACCCGGTCGCGCGGCACCTCCCCGCGACCCCTCCGACCACCGGGAGCCTCCCGGTGCGTGGGCCCTGGCCCACGTCGGCAGCTGCGGCTGCCCTCCCGGAACGGCGCCCGCCGTTCCGGACCGAGCGGCCACGGCCGCTCATCCACGGGCGGTGCGCCGCCCACGACGAGAAGGAGAACACCATGTCCGTGACCAAGATCCGGATGCGCCGCGCCCTCGACCGTGTGATGCGGGACGAGGCCGGCGCATCGACCGCCGAGTATGCCATCACGGTGCTCGCTGCCTGCGGGTTCGCCGCTGTCCTGGTCGCCCTGCTGGCGTCCGGGGAGGTGCGCGAGATCCTGCTGGGCATCATCACCTCGGCCCTGTCGATGGGCTCGTGATGACGCGGTCCGCCCGGTCGTCCCGCTGGCGGGACGACCGGGGGTCCGCCACGGCGGAGACGGCGATCGTGCTGCCCGTCGTGGTCGCGATGGTGGTCGTCATCCTGTTGACCGGAGCGGGGCTGGGCACCCAGATCCGCTTGGAGAGCGCAGCCCGCGGCGCTGCCCGCGAGCTCGCGCGCGGGGAGGATGCCGGTGCGGCGGTCGCGACCGCTCAGCGCATCGGCGGCGAGGGCACTCAGGTCCATGTCTCCGGTACCGGCGTGTGGGTGCACGTCGAAACGACTCGGACCCTGCAGGCTCCCTCGGGACCGCTGGCCGGGGCGAACTGGGAGCTGAGCGCCGATGCGGAAGCGCGGCGGGAGCCGCACCTGATCGACGGCGGCGTCTCGTGAGCACGGGTGCCGCCGGAGTCCTGGCCTGGACGGGAGCGACGACCGCGGCCCTGGCCGGGCTGTCCCTGCTGGGCACCGGGCTGCTTGCGCAGTCGCGCGCGGCGACCGCCGCGGACCTAGCGTCCCTCGCGGGGGCCGACGCCCTGGCGGCGGCCAGCGGCGAACCCTGCGCGGTGGCGGCGGAAGCCGCCTCCCGCAACGGTGCGCAGCTGACCAGCTGCGAGCAGCGGGAGTGGGACGTGCTCGTGCAGGTCCAGGTCGATGCCTCTCCCCTGCCCGCGGCAACGGCCCGCGCGCGGGCGGGCCCCGGCCCCGCGGACCTGCCGTGAACTCGCGGTCGACGATCACCCGATTCCCGGGGGTCGAGAGGCTGGGAACGTCGGCGGCGGCCGACCTCGAGTGGCCGGGCGAGGAGCCTCTGCGGAGGTCAGGGGTGGAGGATCTCCAGCAGGCGTTCGGCCTGAGCCTTGGACAGCGGCTCGTTGCCGTTGCCGCACTTCGGGGAGACCACGCAGGCGGGGCACCCCGCCTCGCACGGGCACTCCGCGATCATGTCCGCGGTGGCTCTGAGCCAGGCGTGTGCGTCCTCGGCGCCGCGCTCGGCGAAGCCGGCACCGCCGGGCGCTCCGTCGTAGACGAAGATGGTCGGCTCGCCGGTGTCCTCGTGCTGGGCGGCCGAGACCCCTCCGATGTCCCACCGGTCGCAGGTGGCCAGCAGCGGCAGCATGGAGATCGCGGCATGCTCGGCGGCGTGCAGGGCCCCGGGCAGCTCCTCCCCGGGAATCTCGGCGGCGTCGGTGCGCTCCTGCGGGATCACCCACCACACGGCTTTGGTGGTCAGGGTGCGCGGGGGCAGATCCAGCGGATGCTGGGCCAGGACCGTCTGCGTGAACACGTCCCGCACCTGGTAGCCGGTGACCTGGTCGGTGACGTCCACCGTGCCGAAGCACAGCTGGACCCCACCGGACCACGCCACCTCGCGGTCCACCTGCCGGATGCGGATGGTCGAGGTGGTCTGGGGATGGGTCGAGTGCAGCGGATCCTCGCGATGGACGAACGCGACCGCCCGCTCCACGTCCAGATGATTCACCACATAGCTCATGCCCTGGTGGAGGTACACGGCGCCGTCGTGGACCTGGGTGTGCGCGCTGGCGGCGTCGACCGTGCCCAGCAGTGTGCCGCTGGCCTCCTCGACGATCCGCACCGGTTCCCCGCCGCTGCCGCGCAGATCGGTCAGCTCGTGCGCGGACTCCGTCATGGTCCAGTACCAGCCGGTGGGGCGCGAGCGCAGCACGCCGCGAGCGGCGAGCGTGGTCAGCAGGTCGCGAGCGGTGGGTCCGAAGATGCTCTCCTCACCGTCGCGGATTGCCAGCTCCGAGGCCGCTGCGCACAGGTGAGGGGTCATGACGTACGGGTTCGCGGGATCGAACACCGCGGCCTCGACCTCAGCCCCGAACACGGTCTCGGGGTGGTGGACGACGTAGGTGTCCAGCGGGTCCTCCCGTGCGACGAACAGGGCGAGCGCGCCGCCGTCGCGGTCCTGACGGCGCCCGGCCCGGCCGAACTGCTGCCACAGGGACGCGCGGGTGCCCGGCCAGCCGGCGACCACGACGGCGTCCAGCCCGGCGATGTCGATGCCGAGCTCGAGGGCGTTGGTGGAGGCGAGCGCCTTGAGCTCGCCCGAGCGCAGAGAGTCCTCGAGAGCCCGGCGTTCCCGGGCGAGGTACCCGCCGCGGTAGGCGGCCACGCGCTTCGCCCTGTCCGCGAGCTCCGGAGCGAAGGCGTGCTCTGCCTTCTGCTCGAGCAGCCGCCGGGCACTGCCCGAGACCAGTTCAGCGCCGCGCCGGGAGCGGGCGAAGACCAGTGTCTGGACGTCGCGCTCGACGAGGTCGGCCAGGATCGCTCCGGCTTCGCTGGTGGGCGAGCGACGCAGCGGCTCCTCGCTCGTGGCGCCGCTGCCACTCGTGGCCCCGCCTTCGCCATCTCCGGCATCTACCCCGGCCGGGGCGCCGTCGTCCGTGGCCTTCGCGGCGTCCGGGCCGGACCCGGCTCCCGCGCCGGCGGGATCCGCCTCGCCCTCGGGGCCGGCGTCATCGCCCCGTCCCGGACCGCGTCCGTCGACGCGCGTGCGCGTGCCCGGTTCCCACAGCCCGATGGTCAGCCCGGCCCGCGGGGAGCCGTCCTCGACGACCGGGGTGACGTCCTGCCCGATGAGCCGGGAGGCGGACAGCTCCGGGTTCGCCGTGGTGGCCGAGGCCAGGATGAAGGTCGGGTCGGCGCGGTAGTGGGCGGCGATCCGGCGCAGGCGACGCATCACCATCGCCACGTGGCTGCCGAAGACGCCGCGGTAGCTGTGGCACTCGTCGATGACCACGTAGCGCAGAGCGCGGAAGAAGCTCGCCCACTGCTCATGGCCGGGCAGGATCCCGAAGTGCAGCATGTCCGGGTTGGTCAGCACCACGGTTCCGTGGCGGCGCACCCACCGCCGCTGCTCGGTGGGGGTGTCCCCGTCATAGACCGCGATCCGGGCATCACGCAGTCCGGCCCCGTCGGCCATGGTGGTGATGTTGGTCAGCTGATCCGCGGCGAGCGCCTTGGTCGGCGAGAGATACAGCGCGGTGGCACGGCGCGCCTCCGGCTCGAGCTCACGGGCGCCGATCGCGGTGAGCACGGGCAGCAGGTACCCCAGCGACTTGCCCGAGGCAGTCGCTGTGGCCAGCACCACGTGCGTGCCGCCATGGGCGAGTTCCGCGGCTTCCTGCTGATGGATCCACGGCGCAGTGATTCCGCGCTCAGCCAGGTGCGCGACCAGGCGCGGGTCCGCCCACTCGGGGAAGAAGCCGCGGCGGCCCTCCCGGGCCGGACGCTCCTCGACGTGGGTCAGGCACGTTCGGCGGGTCGGCGGTTGCGTGAGATCGGCCAGGAGATCGGCCGCTCTGCCTGCCCGCATCCGCTCCTCATTCCCTGCGCATCGTCCACACCTGGCCTCCGTTCCGGCTCCAGGTGGCTGGGGCACAATCGTAGCCATGCCACCCGACTCGCCAGCGGCGCCCTCACGGACCCCGACGCCCGCCCCGCCGCGGGTCGTGCCGGAGCAGATCGCTGCGCTGCGCGCGGACCTCACTGCCGCCTCCTACACGGTCGAGACCACCGAGGCCCTGCTGGGACCGGTCGCCGTCGCCGCCCTGCGCCGCGAGAATCCCGTGCCGGCCCGCCGTGCCCTGGAGGGCCGCACCGACGCCGCCGCCGTCCTCTTCCGCCTGTTCACCCTGGGAGCCGTGGTGCCCCGCTCCGTGATCCAGCGCGCACTGCCCACGCTGGGCGCCGACGGGGCGAGCGCGCTGGGCCTGCTGATCCCGGCCGCGTCACGGGAGACTCCCGGAGCTGCGGAGACCGCCGAGCCGCTGCTGCGCGCCGCCGTCGACCTCGCCCCGTATGCAGCCAGCGACGACGCCGGTCAGATCGCCTGGTGGATCGCCTCGGATCTCTCCGAGCTGGCCACCGGGCAGGCGCTGGGCCCCGACCATGTCCTCGGTATCGGCGGGGCCTCGCTCACCCTGGCGCGGATCACGCCGCGCACCCGGGTCGCCACCGTGCTCGATCTGGGCTGCGGCGGCGGGATCCAGGCGCTGCACGCCGCCCGGCATGCCGATCACGTCGTGGCCACCGATCTCTCACGGCGGGCGCTGGCCTTCGCCGCCTTCAACGCGGCGCTCAACGACGTCGAGATCGAGCTGCGACAGGGATCGCTCCTGGACCCGGTGGCCGGGGAGAGCTTCGACCTGATCGTCTCCAACCCTCCCTTCGTGATCACTCCGCGCGAGGCAGCGCAGGAGGAGGCTCGCTGGACCTACCGCGACGGCGGCCGCGCCGGGGATTCGCTGCTCGCCGAGCTGCTGGAGGCGGTCCCGGCACACCTGGCACCGGGCGGCAGCGCCGTGTTGCTCGGGAACTGGGAGATCTCCCGCGATCAGCCGTGGGACGCGCATCCGCGAGCCTGGCTCGATCCCGCGAGAGCCGACGGCGTGGACGCCTGGGTGATCCAGCGCGAGCAGGAGGATCCCGCCCAGTACGCGGAGACCTGGGCCCGTGACGGTGGCATCACCGAGCGCGACGCCCGCTGGTCCCCGCTGTTGGAGGCGTGGCTGGACGATTTCGCCGCGCGCGATGTGGAGGGCATCGGCTTCGGCTATCTGCTGCTGCGACGCCCGGACCACGGCGCCCGGCCGGTCCCTGCCCTGCCTCGCCCCGCAGTGCTGCGCACCGAACAGGCCGCGGGCACCGGGACCGGGTCCCTGGCCGCCCATCTCGCCGACGGCCTGGACGCGATCGACGAACTCGCGGCCCTGGATGACGACGCCCTGGCCGCCCTCCGCCCGGTGCGCGCAGCCGACGTCATCGAGCGGCGCCACCTCACGCCGGGCGCATGGGACCCCACGCTCATCGAACTGGCCCAGGGCGCCGGGTTCGCCCGCGTGGTCCGGGCCGACCAGATACTCGCGGCGACCGTCGGCGCACTGGATGGGACCCTTACCCTCGGTCAGGTCCTCGCCGCCGTATGCGCCCTGACCGACGCCGACGAGCACGAGTCCCGCGCGCGGGTCCTGCCGGCGGTGCGTGAACTCGTGATCAGCAGGATGGTGACTCTATGACCGCCGGACGCACCGCGACCGACCCCACCGGGGACCACAGCGCCGGGTCCCGCCGCCGCGTCGGCGGCCTCGCCCGGCCCCTGCTGTCGCTGCTGTCGGCAGCCGTCTGCGTCGCGGCGGTCACGCTGCTGGCGCGGACGGCCGTGGGCACCGCGAGCGGGCAGCGGCTGGACGAGCTGGCGCTGTCCGGTGCGCTCGACCACGAGGGCCGCCTGGCGCAGTACGCGGAACTGGCCGTGGGGACGGTCAGCCTGCCCGTGATCGCGGTGCTGCTGGCCCTCTCCCTGGTGCTGGTGCTGGTCCGCGGCCGGTGGCGCCTGCTGCTGCCGCTGGCGGTGCTGGTGGCGGGCGCGAATCTCACCACCCAGGTGGTCAAGCACTTCCTGGTCTCGCGCGAGCCGCTGGGGCTGGGCATCGAGATCACCCCGAACTCGTTCCCCTCCGGCCACACCACGCTCGCCGCGACGGCGGTGATCGCGCTGGTGCTGGCTTCCGGCGGCGCCCGGGCCGTGCTCGCCCCGCTGGGGACGGCGTGGACGGCGAGCGCAGGCATCGGGACGGTGGTACTGGGCTGGCACCGGCCCAGCGACGTCCTCGGCGCGCTCGTGCTGGTGGCGGCGTGGACGTTCCTGGTCCTCGCCCTCGACGGGCTGGGCACCAGGCGCCGCCTGGCTCGCAGTGCCCGGCGCACCGGGCACGGGCGCCGGCGCAGGGGCGCCCCGGGAGCGGACGTCGCCGGGCCGGACGGCTCCACGGGCCCCCTGTTGCGGCTGCGCACGAGCGCCGTCGATTCCGTGGTGGCGCTCCTGCTGGCTCTGGCCGGCCTGGCCGGGCTCGGCGTCGGGGGTTACGAACTCGTCTCATTGCAGCTGCCGCTGGACCTCCAGGACGGGGCCCAGCAGGCCACCGCGTTCTCCGCGATGGCCGCCGTCATCGGCGGGTGCACCGCTGCCTGGATGGCTCTGGTGCTGCTTCTGCGCACGCCGATCTCACACAGGACCCGCCCCGGCGAACGTGTACCGTGAACAATCGCCGAGCGCGCAGTACGTGCTCGGACAACCCTGACCTCGGCACCTTGCCACGGCGGACGGGCCGCGACGTCTCGCGGCGAGGAAGGACACAGCAACGTGACTGGCGGACGACATCTGGTGATCGTCGAGTCCCCGGCGAAGGCGCGGACGATCGGCCGCTACCTCGGGGACGACTTCATCGTCCAGGCATCGGTGGGACACATCCGTGACATCCCGGTGCCCCGCGACCTGCCCGCCGAGATGAAGAAGGGGCCCTACGGGAAGTTCGGGGTCGACGTCGAGGGCGGCTTCGAGCCCTACTACATCGTCAGCCCGGACAAGAAGAAGACCGTCGCGGACCTCAAGAAGGCCCTCAAGGACGCCGACACCCTCTACCTCGCCACCGATGAGGACCGCGAGGGCGAGGCGATCGCCTGGCATCTGCTGGAGACCCTCAAACCCAAGAAGTCCCTGCCGGTCAAGCGGATGGTGTTCCACGAGATCACGCGCGACGCGATCCTGGGGGCGCTGGAGAACACCCGCGAGATCGACTCCCACCTGGTCGACGCGCAGGAGACCCGCCGCATCCTGGACCGTCTGGTCGGTTTCGAGCTCTCCCCGGTGCTGTGGCGCAAGATCAAGCCCTCCCTGTCGGCCGGACGCGTGCAGTCCGTCGCGACCCGCCTCGTGGTCGAGCGCGAGCGCGAGCGGATGGCGTTCGTCCCCGCCGACTACTGGGACGTGACCGGCACCTTCGGCGCCGAGGCCGAGCAGTTCACCGCCAAGATCGCCACCGTCGACGGCTCGCGCGTCGCCACCGGCAGCGACTTCGCCGACGACGGCACCCTGAAGTCGCGGGCGCAGAACGCGACCGTTCTCACCGAGGCCTCCACCCGGGAGCTCGTCGAGACCCTGACCGACGCCCCCGCCACGGTCACCTCGCTGGATTCGAAGCCGTACACCCGCCGCCCCGCGGCGCCGTTCACCACCTCCTCGCTGCAGCAGGAGGCCTCCCGCAAGCTGCGCCTCGGTGCCCGGCAGGCGATGCGGATCGCGCAGTCGCTGTACGAGAACGGCTACATCACCTACATGCGTACCGACTCGGTGGCGCTGTCGGGAGAGGCCGTCAAGGCCTCCCGCGGCCAGGCCGCGGAGCTGTACGGCTCCCAGTACGTGCCGGACAAGCCGCGCTATTACCAGACCAAGTCCCAGAACGCGCAGGAGGCGCACGAGGCGATCCGCCCCGCCGGGGATCGTTTCCGCACTCCGGCCGAGGTCTCCGGATCCCTCTCGGGCGATGAGTTCCGCCTCTACGAACTGATCTGGAAGCGCACCGTCGCCTCGCAGATGGCCGACGCCAAGGGCACCACCTCCACCGTCGAGCTGCTGGTCGAAAGCGGGGAGCGCGCCGCGACCTTCCGTGCCTCCGGCACCGTGATCACCTTCCGCGGCTTCCTGGCCGCCTACGAGGAGGGCCGGGACGCCACGCGGTACAAGGAGGACTCCGACAGCGGCAGCGACAAGCGCCTGCCGCTGATGGAGGAGGGCCAGACGCTCGATACCCGCGAGCTGGTCCCGGACGGGCACAGCACCACCCCTCCCCCGCGCTACACCGAGGCCTCGCTGGTGCGAGCGCTCGAGGAGCGCGGGATCGGCCGCCCCTCGACCTTCGCCTCCACCGTGGCGACCGTCCAGGATCGCGGCTACGTGCTGCGCCGCGGCACCGCCCTGGTGCCCAGCTGGACCGCGTTCGCCGTCGTCCGTCTGCTCGAGGAGCATTTCGGAGCGTTCATCGACTACGACTTCACCGCTCAGATGGAGGAGCAGCTGGACCGCATGGCCCGCGGTGAGCTGGGCCGGGCGCAGTACCTGGAGGACTTCTACCTCTCGGACGGGTCCGAGGGGCCCATCGGGCTGAAGCCCATGGTCGACGATCTCGGCGACATCGACGCCCGCGCCATCAACAGCATCGAGATCGGCGAGGGCATCACTCTGCGCGTGGGCCGCTACGGCGCCTACGTCGAACGCCAGCCCCGCGACGAGAACGGCGAGCCGATCGAGGGCGGCGAGCCACAGCGCGCGTCCGTCTCCGATGACATCGCGCCGGACGAACTGACCGTCGAGGTCGCCTCCGAGCTGCTCGAACGCGCCAAGGACGACGGCCGTGTGCTGGGAGTGGACCCCGAGACCGGGCACGAGCTCGTCGCCAAGGACGGTCGCTTCGGCCCCTACATCACCGAGATCCTGCCGGAGGCCGACGAGGGCGCGGAGGGGACGGCGAAGAAGTCGACGGCCAAGAGCAAGAAGCCCAAGCCGCGCACGGCCTCGCTGCTGAAGTCCATGGATCTGGCGACCGTGACCCTCGAGGACGCGCTGAAGTTGCTGAGCCTGCCCCGCGTCGTCGGCACCACGGAGGACGGCACGGAGATCACGGCGCAGAACGGTCGCTACGGCCCCTACCTGAAGAAGGGCTCGGACTCGCGCTCCCTCGAGAGCGAGGAGCAGCTGTTCACGATCACCATGGAGGAGGCGGAGAAGCTCTACGCCCAGCCCAAGACGCGCGGCCGGGCGGCCGCGAAGCCCCCTCTGAAGGAGCTGGGCACCGATCCCACCAGCGAGAAGCCGATCGTGATCAAGGACGGGCGCTTCGGCCCGTACATCACCGACGGCTCCACCAACGTCTCGCTGCGCTCGAGCGAATCGGTCGAGGAGATCACGGAGAAGGTGGCCGTGGAGAAGCTCGCGGAGAAGCGGGCGAAGGGTCCGGCCAAGAAGCCGGCCGCCCGCCGCTCCACCTCCAAGAGCTCGACGACCAAGGGCTCGACGTCCAAGGGTTCGACGACCCGGAAGAAGAGCACCACGACGAAGAAGTGAGTCCCTCGGGGCCGGCACGCGGCATTCCGCGCGCCGGTCCCGGGCCTCCGGATACCGGGCCCCGGGCTCCAGACCCCGGGATCCCATGATTCCGGGCGGACGAGGACCGAACGGTCGGCACCGAGGTGCAGGTTTCCCGGTTCCTTCCTCATTACCCCTCTTCGCGCCATGACCTGGGCGTAGTATGAACGCAGCAACATCCCCATCACCGTTGATGAAGGAGTTCTGTCATGCGTTCACATCTTTCCCGCCGCACCGTCATGGGCGGCGCGGCGACGGCCACCGCGCTCGGACTCGCCGGGTGCCTGCAGAATCCTGAGAACTCCGGCGGCAGCGGCGGCTCCGATGGCGGCGGGGGCGGGGGCGGTTCCGCCGGAGGCAGCCCGGGCGACGGTGTGGTCGCGATCCTGGGAAACTTCGGCGGCGTCGAGGCCGAAGGGTTCAACGCCGCGCTCAAGAGCTTCACCGACGAGAGCGGCATCAGCGTCGAGTACACCTCCGACCAGGACTTCGCGAACTCCATCCGCACCCGGGCGAGTGCGGGCGATGCGCCGGACATCGCTCTGTTCCCGCAGCCCGGTGGGCTGCTCGAACTCGCCGCCGACGGCCACATCGCCCCGATCGGCGACGTGCTGGATGTGGACTCGCTGGAGTCCTCGCTGATCCCCGGCTTCCTGGAGGCCGCCACGGCGGAGGACACGATCTACGGCGCACCGATCCGCCTGGCCGTGAAATCCCTGGTCTGGTATCCCGCGGCGGCCTACGCCGACGGCGGCTGGAGCACCGAGCCGGCCACTCTGCAGGAGCTGCAGGGCATCGCCGACGAGATCAAGGCCTCCGGAACGGCCCCGTGGGCGGATGCCTGGAACGCCGATCAGGCGACCGGCTGGGTGGGCACCGACTGGCTCGAGGAGTTCATCCTGCGCATGCACGGGCCGGAGTTCTACGACCAGTGGACCTCTCATGAGGTGCCCTTCAACGACCCCAAGGTGGTCGAGGCCCTCGACGCGCTCGGGGAAGTGCTCAAGACCGAGGGCAACGTGCTGGGCGGCTCCGAGACCATCCTGAACACCGACTTCTCCGAGGCCTCCCTGCCCCTGTTCGAGGACCCGCCGCGAGCAATGCTCCACCGCCAGGGCAACTTCGTGACCGGGTTCTTCCCCGAGGACGTGCAGGCAGACCTCGACAACGCCGTCGGCGTCTTCGCGCTGCCGCCCTGGGAGGGCGGCTTCGATGGCCAGCCCATCCTCGGCGGCGGGGATCTGGCCGCGCTGTTCGCCACCGAGGACGACGAGGCGAAGCAGGTCATGGAGTTCATCACCTCGAGCGACTTCGGCGGCGAGTGGGCCCAGGCCGGCGGCTGGCTGAGCCCGCACCAGAGCTTCGACAACTCCCACTACGCCGACGAGACCACCCGCCGGGTCGCGGACATCGCCTCGAATGCGGAGGTCTTCCGCTTCGACGGCTCGGATCTGATGCCCGGCCCCGTCGGCAGCGGCAGCTTCTGGACCGCGATGAACCAGTGGGTCGGCGGGGACAAGACGTCCCAGGAGGTCCTGGACGACGTCGAGGCATCATGGCCCCAGTGAGCAGCGCTGCTGCCCGCCCCCAGGAGCCCGATCCGGCTCCGGGAGCGGGCTCCGGCGCTGCGAGTTCAGCGGGGGGACCGGGCTCTTCGGGCTCGGCAGATCCGTCGGCTCCGTCGGCTCCGTCGTACTCGACGGCGAAGCCGCTGCGGATCCTGATCGGCGCCGTCGGCCTCGCGGTCACCGCGTGGGCGGTGTGCACCCTGTTCCTGGCGTTCGCGTACTACCCCGCCTGGTTCGGCGGCAGCGACGTGATCATCGGGCTGACCGGCCTGGTCGTCGGCATCGGCGGCGCGGTGCTGTTCTTCCTGTTCCTGAACATGGCGATCGAGGGATTGCCGGGCCGGTTCTCGCGGGGCCTGATCCCCTACGCGTTCCTGCTGCCCGGCTTCTCCCTGATCGCGGTGATGCTGGTGTACCCGACGGTCCAGACCGTCGTGTACTCCTTCGCCAACAACGACTCCACGCAGTGGACGGGGCTGGAGAACTATGCCGCGATCTTCTCCTCGAACGGCTTCTGGCAGGCGCTGATCAACAACCTCCTGTGGGTCGTCGTGGTGCCCGTGGTGACCGTCGCGTTCGGTCTGATGGTCGCCGTGCTCGCGGACAAGCTCTCCCCGACCGGGGAGAAGACCGCGAAGTCGTTCATCTTCCTGCCGATGGCGATCAGCTTCGTCGGGGCCTCGACGATCTGGGGTCTCATCTACGCCTATGACTCCCCCGGCTCGCAGCAGACGGGCGTGCTGAACGCGATCGTCGTCGGCCTCGGCGGAGAGCCGCAGCCGTGGATGCAGATCAGCGAGGGCCGCCTGAACTCGCTGCTGCTGATGGTGATCCTGATCTGGCTGCAGACGGGCTTCGCGATGGTGCTGCTGAGCTCGGCGATCAAGGCCGTGCCCGAGGACACCGTCGAGGCGGGGCGCATCGACGGCGCCGGCGAGATGCGCATCTTCTGGCAGATCGTCTTCCCGCAGGTGCGCGGCACCGTCCTGGCCGTATTCATCACGGTGCTGATCGTGGTGCTGAAGGTGTTCGACATCGTCTACGTCATGACCAACGGCCGCAACAACACCGATGTGATCGCGAACCTGTTCTTCCGCAAGCTGTTCACCGAGCAGCGAGCCGGAGAGGCAGCCGCGGTCGTGGTGGTGCTGCTGATCCTGGTGATGCCGGTGGTGTTCTACCAGGTGCGGGCCTACAAGCAGCAGGAGGCGCAGCGATGAGCGCACGCATGGCGGACGGCCGCCGCCGCTCCCCGGCCGCCATCATCGTGATGATCCTGCTCGGGGTGCTGTGGACCATCCCGACGCTCGGCATGCTGATCACGAGCTTCCGCAGCCGCACCGACGCCGCCACCTCCGGCTGGTGGACCGCCGTGCTGAGCCCCTTCGGCGCGGACTGGACGCTGGCCAACTACCAGCGGCTGTTCGAGAGCACCGCCCTGGGCTCCTCGCTGCTGAACTCGGTCGTCGTGGCCGTCCCCGCGACGGTGCTGCCGATCATGTTCGCCGCCTTCGCGGCGTACGCGTTCACCTTCACCCGCTTCCGCGGCAAGGAGCTCGCGTTCATCCTCATCGTGGCGCTGATGGTGGTGCCGATCCAGGTCGCCTTCCAGCCCCTGCTGAACCTGCTGGGACCGCGGGGACTGGGCATCTCCGGGGAGTTCGTGGCCGTGTGGCTGCTGCACTCGGGCTTCGGGATGCCGCTGGCGATCTACATCCTGCGCAATTACATGAGCGGGCTGCCGTGGTCGGTGATCGAGAGCGCGAAGATCGACGGGGCCTCGCACTACCAGACCTTCTGGCGACTGGTGGCTCCGATGTCGATGCCCGCGATCGCCGCCTTCGCCACCCTGCAGTTCCTGTGGGTGTGGAACGACCTGCTGATCGCACGCCTGTTCCTGGGCGGCGGCGCCAACACCACCATCATCGTGGCCCTGCAGCAGCTGCTGGGCACCCAGGGACAGGGCGCGGAGCTGCTGACCGCCGGCGCGTTCCTGTCGATGCTGATCCCGCTGATCGTGTTCTTCTCGCTCCAGAACTTCCTGGTGCGAGGCATGACGGCGGGCTCGGTGAAGGGCTGAATCGGATCACGGGGAGGCCGCCCCGGCGCAGTCTCGAGCGGCGCGCCGCGGTATCTCGGACGGCGCGCCACGGAGTGCGGATTCAGCCGAGGGCGGACCTCTCCTCCCCATCGTCCACCATGGCAGTGGACGTCGGACGCGCTGGGTAGATTGGAGTCATGAGCGAGACCGCCGACCCCCGAGGCGCCGAGGCCCAGAACTCCCTGGCCCTGCCTGCCTCCACCGTCCCCGACCCGGCCACCGCGCCCGGCCTGCGCTGGGGCGTGATCTCTCCCGGTCACATCGCCGGGCAGTTCACCGCGACCGCACATCGCGCGACGGCCTCCCCAGTGGTCTCCGTCGTCTCCCGCTCGGCGGAGCGCGCCGAGGCGTTCGCCGCCACGCACGGCATCGAGCAGGCGTTCACCTCGGTGGCCGACATGCTCGCCGCCGGCGGCCTGGACGCCGTCTACGTCGCCTCTCCCCACGCCCAGCACCATCAGCTGACCCGGCCCGTCCTCGAAGCCGGCATCCCGGTGCTGGTCGAGAAGTCCTTCACCCTCAGCGGCAGCCAGGCCCGCGACCTGCTGGAGGTGGCTCGTGCGCGCGGCACCTTCGCCATGGAAGCGATGTGGGCACGCTTCCTGCCGCAGTACGACGTGCTGCGGCAGGTCATCGCCTCGGGTCTGCTCGGCGAGGTGATCGAGGTCGCCGCCGATCACGGCCAGTCCTTCCCCGAGGACCCGGCCCACCGCATGTACGCCTCGGAGCTCGGCGGCGGCGCCCTGCTCGATCTCGGGGTCTACCCGGTCTCCTTCGCACAGATGGTCCTCGGCGATCTCACCGAGCTCGCGGTCCGCGGCGACCTCACCTCGACCGGCGTCGACGCCTACCTCGCCGTCCTGGCCCGCGGGGCCGGCGGTGGCCGCGCCCGGCTCTCGAGCACCCTGCTGGCGCGCACCCCCACCGAGGCCGTGGTCAGCGGCACGCTCGGCGCGGCGCGGCTGTCCGGCCCGTTCTTCGCGCCCGGCACTCTCACCGTCTCCCTGCTGGACGGCCGCACGGCGAGCTTCGAGCATCCCGGTGCGCCCGGCGACGGCATGGCCTACGAGATCGCCGAGGCCGCCCGCCGGGTCACCGCAGGAGACCTCGAATCCCCGCTCATGAGCTGGGCGGATACCCTGAGCGTCATGGACACGATGGACACCGTGCGCGCCGAGCTCGGCGTGGTCTACCCCGGGGAGGAGCGCGCGTGAGCATCCTCGAGACCGCCCGCGGTCTGCGCATCCCCTCACCGCATCCCCCGCGCCGAGGGGTGTTCATCTCCTTCGAGGGCGGCGACGGAGCGGGCAAGTCCACCCAGATGGCGATGCTGCGCGACCACCTGGTCAGCGAGCGCTCGGTCTCCGAGGAGCTGATCCTGACCACCCGTGAGCCCGGCGGCACCCCCCTGGGGGCGCGCATCCGGGAGCTGCTGCTGCACGGAGAGCACGTCGATCCCCGCGCGGAGGCGCTCCTGTACGCCGCCGACCGCGCCCACCACATCTCCACGCTGGTGCGCCCCCACCTCGCCCGCGGCGGACTCGTGCTCGGCGACCGGTACCTCGACTCCTCGATCGCCTACCAGGGTGCGGGCCGGGACCTGGAGCCCGACTCGATCAGCTCGCTGTCGCTGTGGGCGGCCGACGGACTCCTCCCCCACCGCACGATCCTGCTCGACCTGCCCCCGGAGGTTCTGGGCACGCGCCGGGAAGCGGCCGGCCGTGATCGTCTCGAGCAGGCCGGCGAGGATTTCCACGCCACGGTGCGCCAGGAGTTCCTGGACCTGGCCGCGGCCGACGAGGAGCGCTTCGCGGTGATCGACGGAACCCGACCGCGCGAGGAGGTCCACGCCGAGGTGCTCGAGGCCGTCGCCGAGGTGCTGGACCTCTTCGACCCCACCTTCGAGGAGCTCCCGCACACCTCGCACCGGGACGAGCTGTGACCGCGCCGGGAACGCACCTGCCCGCCGGCCCTCCTGGCGGGGGCCACTTCGATCCGGCCTCCGGCGTGTGGGCCGACGTGGTCGGGCAGGAGGCCGCCGTCGCACAGTTCCGGCGTGCGGCGTCCCCGGAGGGCTCCCTCGCCCAGGCCTGGCTGATCACCGGCCCGCCCGGTTCGGGGCGGTCCACGGCGGCACGGGCCTTCGCCGCCACGCTCGAGTGCGAGCAGGGCACCGGCTGCGGGCAGTGCCGGGCCTGCCGGACAGTGCTGGCCGACACCCATCCGGATGTCACCGTGGTCGCGACCGACAAGCTCTCGATCGCGAAGGAGGAGGTCAGGGCTCTGGTCATGACCGCCCAGCGGTCCCCGGCCACCGGGCCGCGCCGGGTGGTGATCATCGAGGACGCCGATCGGATGAGCGCGGGCACCTTCAACGTGCTGCTGAAGTCCATCGAGGAGCCCCCGCCCTCGACCGTGTGGATGCTCTGCGCGCCCTCGGCCGAGGACCTCGCACCCACCATCAGGTCGCGCTGTCGGGTGGTGACCCTCGCGGTGCCGTCCTCGGACGTGGTCGCCGAGCTGCTGCGGCGCCGCGACGGCGTGGACGAGCAGCTCGCCGTGCGGGCGGCCCGCGCCGCGCAGGGACACATCGGTCTCGCCCTGCGCTACGCCACGCAGGAGGGCGCTCTGGCGGCGCGTGAGGACTCCGCGCGCACGCTCCTGGGTCTGCGCAGCACCGGAGAGGCGGTGCTGGCCGCGCAGTCGCTGGTGGACCGGGCGACCGCGGAGGCCAAGGAGCATGCCGATGCCGTCGCGACCGAGGAGAAGGAGCGTTTCCTGCGCTCTGCGGGCGTGGATAACGGGAAGGTGCCGCCTGCCCTGCGGGCGCAGGTGCGTCAGCTCGAGGAGGATGCCAAGCGGCGCCAGACCCGGCTGGTGCGCGACGTGCTGGATCGCTATCTGCTCGATGCGCACTCGGTGCTGCGCGATGTGCTCAGCCGCCAGCTCGGCACCTCCAGCGAGCTGGTCAACATCGAGGTCGCCGAGGAGGTCGAACGGACCGCGGCGAACGGCTCCGGGACGATCACCCTGGGACTGCTGGATGCGGTGGGGCAGGCTCGGGCCCGGATCAGCGGGAACGTGCCGCCCCTGCTCGCGATCGAGGCGCTGCTCTCGCGCGTCGCCGTCTCTCTGCGCTGACGCACGCCCGCGAGGAGCTGCGCTGGCGCGCGTCCGCGAGGAGCTGCGCTGGCGCGCGTCCGCGAGGAGCTGCGCGGGCAGGCGCGTCGGCGAGGAGTCAGGCCTGCGGCGTCTCGGAGGCCTCCGTGCTCGACTCGGCGTTCGCGTCGGCCGCCGGCTTGGCGTCCGGTGTCGCGGCAGCGTTCTCCTCGTCGGCGGCAGAATCGGCCTCGGGCACGTCGGTCAGCGTCCTGGACGCCGCCCCGACTTCCGTCGGCTCAGCGGCCTCGGCAGCACTCGCCGGCGCCGTCTTCTCGGCACCGCTCGCCGACTCGGCGTTCTCGTCGGCGCTCGCCGGCTCAGTGGTCTCTGTGGGCCCGACGGAGGCCGGGTCCTCGACATCGAGCTCCTCGACGCCCACGGGACCGGCACCGGACCGCTGGATCTCGCGATCCTCGTCCTCCTGGCCGGTCTCGGAGTGCGCCCCGCAGCCGTACCCGAGGTGGACGACCCTGCCGTCGGCCGGGGACCACTCGTTGGTGCACACGCCGAACTCGCCGCGCAGGGAGCCGGCGAGCTGGGTGAGGAAGCCGCAGCTGCTGCAGGTGGCGGACACGGTGCCGCGGCGACCGCGGCTCGAGGTCTGACGGGGGCCGAAGTCGCTCTCCAGCCAGCGCTCGGCGGCGTCGGACCGGCCGTGCGGGGAGAGCACCCGCGGGCGGCCCAGGCCCAGCTCCCACAGCGCGACGCGGTCGGCGTCCTCGTCCCCGGTGGCCTCGTAGCCGGGCTCGAGCCGTTCGTCCTGCTCGTGGAAGGGGAGCAGATCGTCGGCGCCGATGTCCTCGGGCTTCAGACGCTCGGACCACGGCTCCCATTCGGGGGCGAGGATGGCGTCCTCGCCGGGCAGCAGCGCGGTCTCCGCCACGGTCGGCACCTTCGCGCGCGGTGCGCGGGCGATCACCGAGACCCAGGACCAGCCGCGGTAGCCCGGCATGGTGCATTCGAAGACATGGGTGACCAACCGCTCGCCACTGGCCTCGACGCGCAGGTGCTCACCGACCTGGCCGGGCTCGGTGACCTCGAGCAGCGCCTCGCGGGCGAGCTCGACGGCGTCGGCCGCGACCGCGTCCAGCCGGGGCCGGGCGGTGCGGGTGCGACGGGGGGCGATGGTCGACTGCGTCATGTATTCAGGCCTCGAAGTTGTCGGCGACGGCGCGGAGCACGGTGGAGATCTTCTGTGCGTGCGCGCGATCGGGGTAGCGGCCCTGGCGGAGGCCGTTGGATGCATCGTCCAGCAGACGGATGAGGTCCTCGACCATGCCCGCCATCTCGTCGGGCTTGGGACGGCGCGCGCGGCTCACCGACGGGGCGGGCTCGAGCATGCGCAGCGCGAGCACCTGCGGGCCGCGACGGCCGTCGACGATGTCGAAATCGACCTTGGTCCCGGGGCGGAGCGTGGCGACTCCCTCGGGCAGGGTCGAGGCGTGCACGTAAACACTCTGTCCGTCCTCGTCATCGAGGATGAAGCCGAAGCCCTTCTCGGCGTCGTAGAACTTCACCTTGCCGCGTGGCACGTGGATCCCATCCTTGTCTGCTGGTGTCGGTCTGCTGGTTCTGGAAGTCCGGGCGCGCGCGGAGCCGGGTTCGGGTCCGACGGGTTCTGCGTGCACGCACCCTGCATGCGTTCGGGCATGCAGTCGGCCGCCGGAGACCGTCCGGCAACGATCCAGTCTAGCGCGTGCAGTCCAGGCCGTGGCGAGCGCGCTCGACGCGGGTGACGTCGGGCACCGCTCGGGTGGTCGGCGGCGGCGCCTGCATGGTCAGCGGCGCCGCTGCGCCGGGATCTCGCGGGTGGGGGCCGTCCGCGCAACGGGCTCCAGACCCATCCCGGTCAGCACGTTCTCCAGGATCATGGCGGTGAAGCCCCACACGAAGGCGTCCTCGGGCAGCTCGAAGACGGGGCCGACGGGGACGCCGCCGAGCAGGCCGCGCCGCCGGTGCGCGGGATCGCTCAGGGAGCCGGGACCGGTCAGCGACGCCCACACCACGCGCTCCACCTCGATCGGATCCTGGACACCCAGCGCAGGGGCGACGGGGGTCCAGGCCAGCACCGGGGTGACCCGCTGGCCGCGCCAGGGCATCGGGATCGGTGCGAACGCCCCGAGCACCCGTACGTCATCGGGGTCCAGGCCGGTCTCCTCCTGCGCCTCGCGCAGCGCGGTCTCCACATCGTCGTCGTCCCCCGCGTCCCGTCCCCCGCCGGGCAGGGAGAACTGGCCGGGCTGGGAGCGCAGCGCGTTGCCCCGCTCCTCCAGGACGATCCGGGCGTCCTCGATCCCCGTCCCGGCGACCAGGATCAGCACGGCGCTGCGGCGCTCCTGGTCGGTGCCGCGGGCGGGGTCGCGGGGATCGGGGTCGCGGGTGACCAGCACGTCGCCGCTGCGCGCCCGGTCGGCGAGGGACGACAGGAACGGCGGGGTCCGTGCGCCGCCGCTGCGCGGTGGGTGCGGAGCGCTCGCGCCTCTCATACGGCGCCTGCGCTCGGACACACGTCGGCCAGGACGCAATCGGGGCAGCGCGGTGACCTCGCCGTGCAGATCCGGCGCCCGTGCAGGATCAGCCGCAGCGAGAGCGCCGCGAGATCCTCCTCCGGCTCCTGCGGATGCTCCGCGCGGTCAGTGAGCTCCGCGGGCGGCTCCGCGGACTCCGTGCGTGCCTCGCCGGACGCCGTGCTCTGCGGGCCGGCCGGCGGACTGCTGCGCACAGCGGCGACCACGTCCTCCTCCACGGCCCGGGGGTCGGTGGCCGCGGTCCACCCCAGGCGGCGGGCGAGCCGGCCGACGTGCGTGTCGACGGCCAGCAGGGAGCGACCGAACCATGCGCCCCGCACGACGTGCGCGGTCTTGCGCCCCACACCGGGCAGCGCCTCGAGCGCCGCCTGATCGTCGGGCACCTCGCCGCCGTGCTCCGCGAGCAGCCCTCGGGCGAGACCGATGATGCGACGCGCCCGGGTCGGACCCATTCCCAACGGACGGACCACGTCGGTGACCTCGCTCTCCTCGGCCGCGGCCAGGGCGGCCGCGTCGGGCCAGGCGGAGAACAGCTCCGGAGTGACGGAGTTGACCCGCACATCGGTGGTCTGGGCGGACAGCACCGTCGCGACCAGGAGTTCGAACGCGTCGCGGTGCTCGAGTTCCGTGCGTGCGTCCGGGTACAGCTCCCGCAGCCGGGCGCTGACCTCGGCGGCTCCGGCCGGCCCTGCGGGCGTCGGCGCGGCGCCCGCGGACGGGGTCGGCGTGGGCATCAGGACTGCTCCTCGTGGGAAGGTGGCGGGCCCCGGTGGCGCAGGCGCGATAGTGTTCCCCCATCATGTGACTGTGACCACCGCTGTTGGTTGCATCGGTCACAATGGGTAGCACAGCACGGTCCCGGACGTCCGGGGCCCCACCATCAGGAGGTTCCGTGGACGAGAACATCGTACGGTCATCGCCGCTGTTCGCTGCGCTCGACGAGGACGGCAAGCAGGCCGTGCTGGCGTCGATGAAGCAGGAGGACTATCACCGCAGCGCCATCATCTTCCGGGAGGGCGATCCGGGCGACCGGCTCTTCATCATCGGCTCAGGCAAGGTCAAGGTCGGCCACGCCTCGGGCGACGGCCGCGAGAATCTCCTCGCGGTGCTCGGCCCGGGCGAGACGCTCGGCGAGCTGTCCCTGTTCGACCCGGCCCCCCGCAACGCGACCGCGACCGTGGTCGCCGAGTCGGTGCTGTACTCGCTCTCGCAGCAGGATCTGTACCGGGTGCTCGCGCAGCGCCCCGAGGTGGGCCGTCACCTGCTCGCCTCGCTGGCTCGGCGTCTGCGCAAGACGAACGAGTCGCTCGCCGACCTGGTCTTCGCCGACGTCCCGGGCCGCGTGGCCAAGAACGTGCTCGACCTCGCCCAGCGCTTCGGTCGCCAGACCGACGACGGCGTGATGGTCGCGCACGGCCTCACCCAGGAGGAGCTGGCCCAGCTGGTCGGGGCGTCCCGCGAGACGGTGAACAAGGCGCTGGCGGACTTCGCCTCGCGCGGCTGGATCCGGCTGGAGGCACGCGCCGTCCTGATCTCGGACGTCGAGCGTCTGCGTCGCCGCGCCCGCTGACTCGGGCCGGCGCCGCCAACCTCGGACCACCGCCACGCCGGACCGAGACGTCGAATCCCCTGATATGTGCCACGACCGGCACATATCAGGGGATTCGACGTTGCGCGGCCGGTGTGTCCTCGTCGGCAGGCGGGCCCGCGGCGCCAGGGCGGGCGAAAGCGCCCTCGGGCGGGCAGGCCGGCCGGCGCGAACCGGTCGGTCAGCCGAGGCCAGAGGGTCAGCTGATGCCAGACGGCCAGCCGAGGCCGGGCGGTCCGAGCCGCATGTCCCGGCCCGCCTCAGTTCCCCTCGGCCAGATGCTCCAGCGTGGCGCGCAGGTTCCAGCGCGCCGCCTCCTGCAGCGACGCGGGAAGATCAGGGCCATAGACGGAACGCACCAGTCGGTCCAGGGTGAGGACGCCTGCCGTGCGCGCCCGACGGACCTGCTCGATGCGCTCCTCGCGATGCGAGATCGCCTCTTCGATGGCCGCCAGCGCGGCGGGCGGCGACTCGTAGGCCGGGCCGTGACCGGGGTGGATCGAGCCGATCCGGCCGTCGAGAGCCATCGCGCGCAGGATCGCGAGCGATTGCAGGTAGTCACCGAGCAATCCGCCGTCGTCGGGCACGATCACCGTCGAGGAGCCTCCCAGCAGCGTGTCGCCGCTGAGCAGCCGGCCGCCGTCGAGCAGCACGGCCGCGGAGTCCGCGGTGTGACCGGGCAGGTGGATGATGTGTCCGAACGTGCCGTGGTCGCTCTCCAGGCTGGAGGGCAGGGGCCGGGAGCCGGGCACGGCCACCTGGTCCGCGGCCAACAGCGGCACCTCGCGGCCGCTGCGGGCTGCGAGCTGGCGAGCCAGTGTCGCCGCGCCGGCGGTGTGGTCCAGGTGTCGGTGGGTGACCAGCACGCCCATGGGCCGTGCGTCCTCGCCGCAGCTGACCAGCAGCTCGGCGAGGTGCTCGGGGTCCTTGGGGCCCGGGTCGACCACCCACACCTGGTCACCGTCGCGGATCACGTAGCTGTTGGTGCCGCTGAGGGTCATCGGCCCCGGGTTCGATGCGGGGACCGCCAGCAGTTCGACGGCGGGTCCTGCCGGGTCCCGCTGCGATTCGTCGTCGGACACGGCAGGGCCTCAGCCGGCGGGGACGGAGACGGGCGCGGGGCCCGGCACGAGCGGGGAGTCCACTTCCACCAGGAGATCCAGCTCCACCGGCGCATCCAGCGGCAGCACGGCCACTCCGACGGCGCTGCGCGCGTGCCGGCCGGCGTCGGCGAACACCGCGCCGAGCAGCTCGCTGGCGCCGTTGATCACCGCGGGCTGCGCGGTGAAGCCGGGTTCGGAGGCGACGTATCCGGTCAGCTTCACGATGCGCACCACGCGGTCGAGGTCTCCGGTGAGGTCCTCGATGGCGGCGAGGGCGTTGAGGCAGCAGGTCGCGGCGAGCTCGGCGGCCTGTTCCGGGGTCACGTCGGCGCCGACCTTGCCCGTGCGCGGCAGGACGCCGTCGACGAACGGAAGCTGGCCGGAGGTGTGCACGTGGACACCGGTCGCCACGGCCGGCACGTAATCGGCCACCGGCGCGGCGACAGCGGGCAACGAGAGCCCGAGCTCCTCCAGGCGAGCCCGGACGCGGGGGCCGGTGGTGGCGCCCTGCGCTGCGGCGGCCACCGGCTCAGGCCTCGGCGAGAGGACGCTTGAGGTAGGCGACCAGGTTCTCCGGGTTCGGCCCGGGCACGACCTGGACCAGCTCCCAGCCCTCCTCGCCGTAGTTGTCGAGGATCTGCTTGGTCGCGTGGATCAGCAGCGGAACGGTGAGGTACTCCCAGCGGGTGTGCGTGCTCATGGGGCGAGCCTACCGGCCACGGCCTGCTCCCGGGCCTCGCGGGACCGCCCCGTGGACACGCGCCCGAGCGGGTGGACATGCCCCGACCGGCCAGCTGCGACCGGTCAGCTGCCTACGGCTTCCTGCGAGGCACGCCGCAGCACGGCGGACCAGTCGCTGACATCGGGATGCCGGCGCAGCAGCCGCCGGCGCTCCCGCTCCGTCATCCCGCCCCACACCCCGAAGTCCACACGGTTGTCCAGCGCGTCGGCCAGACATTCCGTCCGGACGGGGCAGGAGCCACAGGTGGTCTTGACCGCATGCTGCTCCGCGCCCTGCACGAAGAATCCGTCCGGATCCATGCTCACGCAGGCGCCGCGTGCCGCCCAGCTCGAATCTGCGCTGATGGGAGTCCCCCCGATGCTCATCTGCGTCCCCTTCCCGGGTCCTCGTCGACCCGTTTTGTCCATACTCTAGGGAGACCCACGCCACATCGCAAAACCCGGCCACTGACCGCGAGCACTCCTCGAGCAGCAGCGACCCGAGGACCCGGCCCGGTCTCGCGTTGTGAAGATTCCTCGGCCACCGGCCCGGCGTCTGGCCCTGCGTCCCGTGCCCGCCGTACTCTTGGATCATGGCCAGCACTCCGTCCAGCTCCGGTTCCGGACGCTCCCTTCCCGTCGCCCTGGCGCAGTCCCTGTACCTGCTGCTGGGGATGATCGCCGTCTCGGCGCTCGGCGGCGTACTTCTGGCCGCCTTCTTCTTTCCCGCCGTCTCGGCCACCTCCGCGATCGCCGAGGACGGGGTGGAGCTGTTCGAGTCCTACCCGACCGAGCTCGAGGTCGAGCCGCTGAACGAGGCGAGCCGGATCGAGGCCGCTGACGGGTCGCTGCTGGCGACCTTCTACACCGAGAACCGCATCATGGTGCCGCTCGAGGAGATCTCGCCGCACATGCAGCATGCGGTGATCGCGGTCGAGGACCGCCGGTTCTACGAGCACGGCGGTGTGGACCCGAAGGGCCTGGTGAGGGCGTTTGCGAGCAATGCTGCCGGCGGCGCCACCCAGGGCGGGTCGACGCTGACCCAGCAGTACGTCAAGAACGCCCTGCTGATGGACGCGGTCCAGCGCGGCGACCAGGAAGACATCAAAGAAGCCACGGAACAGACCTACGGGCGCAAGGCGCGAGAGGCGAAGCTGGCGATCTCGCTGGAGAAGCGCTGGAGCAAGGACGAGATCCTCAACGCCTACCTCAACGTCGCCCAGTTCGGCCCGTCGCAGTATGGCGTCGAGACCGGCTCGCGGCATTACTTCTCGAAGAATGCCGCGGATCTGAATCCGGGCGAGGCGGCGCTGCTGGCGGGGGTCACCAACGGTCCGAACCAGTACGACCCGGTCAGCCACCCGGAAGCGGGTGAGAAGCGCCGCAACGAGGTCCTGGCGGACATGCGCCGTGAAGGCTTCATCACCGACGAGGAGTACACGAAGTACTCCGAGCAGCCGATCGAGGACATGCTCCAGATCCAGAATCTCCGGGCCGGTTGTGCCGATGCGGAGGGCAGCGGGTTCTTCTGCGACTACGTCACCCGCACGCTGCTCAACGACCCGGAGTTCGCCCCGACGTACGAGGAGCGCCAGAAGCTGCTCTACGGAGGCGGGCTGACCATCCGCACCACGCTGGATCCCTCGACGCAGGCGGCCGCCGAGGAGGTTCTGCAGCGCCGGGTCCCGGGGGATGCGCAGCACGGCTTCGGCCACTCGATCGTGACCGTCGAGCCGGGCACCGGCAACATCCTCACGATGGCCGAGAACCGTACGTTCAACCCGTACGACGAGGTCAATCCGGGTGAGACGGCGATCAACTACAACGTCCCCAAGGCCCTCGGCGGCTCCAGCGGCTTCCCCGTCGGCTCGACGTTCAAGCCCTTCGTGCTCCAGGAATGGCTGGAGACCGGGCACGGGATCATGGACAAGGTCGCCACCGGCCGCGAGACGATGCCGAGCTTCCCGGCCAAGTGCCTCTCCCGGGGGGCATGGCGGGAGAGCCCCGGATACAACCCGGACAACGCCGTCTCCGTGGACATCGCCCCGATGGAGACCGCGCTGAACTCGACGAAGTTCTCGATCAACACCGCGTACGCGAACATGGCCCGGCAGCTGGATCTGTGCGACATCGCCGAGGGCGCCCGCGACATCGGCGTGGTCCCGGCGACGCATAATCCGTACGACCAGGCCACCTGGGATGCCGGCATCGAGGACGTCTACGGCACCGAGCTGGCGCCGTCCGTCGTGGTCCTCGGCGAGGTGCGCATCTCGGCGCTGGACATGGCCAGCGCGTATGCGACCTATGCCGCCGGCGGGACGTACTGCAAGCCGCAGGCGGTCACCGAGGTCATCGACCGCAACGGCGAGGCCATGCCGATCTCCGGGGCCGAGTGCCATCAGGCGGTGGACAAGAAGGTCGCCGACACCATGGCCTGGACCCTCGAGCAGGACCTCGAGGACCCCCGCGCCACCGGCAAGGGCAAGATCATCGAGGGCCACCCCGCCGGCGGCAAGACCGGCACCTCCGGCTCCCAGTTCCACACCTGGTACGTCGGCTTCACCCGCCAGATGTCCACCGCCGTCTGGTTCGGCCACCCGCAGGCGAACGTCCGCCCCGCGGGCTTCCCGGTCGATGGCGAGATGCTGCGCAGCGGGAAGGTGTGGGGCAACACCGTCTCCCTGCCCACCTGGCAGGAGTACATGAGCCGCGTCCACGAGGGCCTGCCCAGCGAACCCTTCCCGTCCGCACCGGCCTCGACCAAGCAGCCGGGGACCGAGGCGGTCCAGAAGGGCGTGGTGCCCGACGTCTCCGGCATGGTCCTCTCCGAGGCCCAGTCGACGCTCGAGGCCGCCGGCTACAGGGTCGAGATCACGAAGGAGCCCTCCGGCACGGTGGGCGAGTGGTTCGTGATCGGCACGGAGCAGCCCCCGGGCACGAGCCTGCCCGAGGGCGAGACGGTCGTCGTCCGCCAGTCCACCGGGCAGGGCTGACGTGCGGCCGGTCCCCGCGGCCGCGGGCGCAGTGGGCCTTGCCGGCCTCGGCGCCGCCGCGGCGGCGCACGTGTGGTCGCGTCACGTCGAGATCCACCGCTTCACGCTGCGGGAGGCGGAGCTGCGGATCCTCCCGCCCGGTACCCGCACCATCCGGGTCCTCCACCTCAGCGACATCCATCTGATGCCGGACCAGGAGCGCAAGCTCGCGTTCCTGCGCCATCTGGCCGCACTGCGGCCGCACCTGGTCATCGACACGGGCGACAACATCTCCTCGGCCGCTTCGGTGCCGGTGCTGGCCGAGGCCCTCGATCCGCTGCTGCAGCGCCCGGGCGCTTTCGTGATGGGCTCCAACGACATGTTCGCCCCCTCGCCCAAGAACCCTGCACGCTACCTGCTGCCCGATGCACGCCCCGAAGGCCTCACCGACCCCAAGGAGCCGACGCTGCCGACGCCCTACCTGGCGCGCGTGCTCTCGGCCCACGGCTGGAAGGACCTGACCAACACCCGGGCGACCATCGAGCTCGGCGGGCTCGAGATCCGCCTGGTGGGCGTGGATGATCCGCATCTGGACCGGGACCGCGTCCCCGAGCCGGCCCAGGAGCCGCCGCCGGCGCACGGGCACGTGCTGCGTCTCGGGGTCGCCCACGCGCCCTATCGGCGCGTGCTGGATGCGTTCGTGGCCGACGGGGCCGAGCTGATCCTCGCCGGCCACACCCACGGCGGCCAGCTGCGCCTGCCGGGCATCGGCGCGCTGGTGACCAACTGCGACCTGCCCCGCCGGCAGGCCCGCGGGCTCTCCTCGTGGCACGGCGTCCCGCTGAACGTCAGCGCCGGGCTCGGTGCGAGCCCCTATTCGAACTACCGCCTGCTGACCCCGCCCGAGGCGACGTTGCTCACGTTGCGCGCACCGGCGCCCGCCAGGGGGACCTGACACCCGCGCGCCCCTGCTAAAGTTGCTCCTCGGTGAACCGCTTCGGCGAGGATCCTCCGGGGTGTAGCGCAGCTTGGTAGCGCGCCTCGTTCGGGACGAGGAGGTCGCAGGTTCAAATCCTGTCACCCCGACCATGTGATGTCGCAGGACATCGGCATGGCCCGAACCCACGCAACGTGGGTTCGGGCCTTTGTCATCTCTGCTGTGGTTGGTAGTCGCGGGTGGGGTCGATGATGAGCTCTCTGAGGACTTCTCCGGTGGTGGCGTCCAGGACGGTGGCGTGGAGGTCCTGGCTGAGGATCAGGACGCGGGTTCCCCTGTGGGGTCGGCCGATGCCGATGTGGTGCATGCGTCCGTTCACTCGCAGGGTCACCGTCCCGCCGGTGTCGACGACGTCGTCCCGGACGCGTTCGTGGGTCGGCGTGGGAATTGCATCATCGGGTCCGGCTTTGGGCATGGAGCCATAGAGCGCAGCCGGGACGGCCTGGTGGGGCAGGGAGCGGTGTGGCCTGTGCTCGTTGTAGACCTGCTGGAACCGGTCCAACAGGGACTGCAGCTGCGTGAGGGTCCCGGGCTGATGGGGCTGGGCCCGCAGCCACCTCTTCATCGTCTGCTGGAACCGCTCGACCTTCCCCTGGGTCTGCGGATGGCCGCCCCGGCCGTTGATCTGACGGATGTGCCAGGAGGCCAGCAGGGCTTCGAACCCGTTGCGTCCGGGGCGACCGCTGAAGCGGG